>JAQVPP010000023.1 GCA_028702045.1 Minisyncoccota bacterium | reverse complement strand
GATATCTTAGCGGCCTCCACACTAGTAATAGTTCCATCAAAAATATCATAATAAACCCTTAACTCATATATGCCAGTACTACTAAAGGTGTATCTCTTAGATCCTTCTCCAATCTTTAGTGTAATCCCAACATCTTTATTCTTAACATCAGCTTTAATCTTAACTAAAACTAAGCTATTTGATACTTTCTCATATCCAACATACTCAAATGTATTTTCAGTTTCTACATTAACCCCTACTTGTTTAGGCAATGACTCACACAAACTCTCAACTACTCTTAATTGATTTAAATAAATATCATATAAATTATTATTAATTCCTTCTCTATATACTTCTTGTTTTAAGCCACTAACCAAAGTTGTTCCATTACTAATTCAATTATCATAGCTAAGATTAAGCACCTTATCCCTTATACTACTTATAGGAACAGAAAAACTATTTTGGTTTAAATCAAATGACTTATTCCCAATGTTTACATATCTTGCACACAAAGGATTAAAGTAACCATTTTTTTCTAAAATAACTTGATCTCCTTTTAAAGAATTATATTCAATACTCCCATTACTTACTTTACTGTATACATTACATGGATCAAATACATATAATCACCTCTTAGTACCAATAATTAAATATTTTATATAAGCAGGTTTTGTTCCTTCTTGCTTACAATAATCTAATGCAGTTCTATCTGTAAAATTACCATTAATATTAAATTCTGACTGTACACTATTTTCAGAAATAGATCCATACCCACTCGCATATACAGGATAGATAATATATCTTTTAATTTGTAAATTTCTACCACCTAATCCATTTACAAAAATATCAATACTACTCCCCTTACTAAATCCAGTAAAATCAACTTTACTCATATCTATTACCTCATCGCTATTACACTGTAGTGCAATATATAAAGGATCTGAAACAACTACTCCATCCTTGACTACCACTACTCCAACAAAACCCTCTTTCCAATATCTACCACTAAGTGTTTGTTTTGGATTATCCCTGGTACCAGTCTCAGAACTTGCACACATTGATGTTAAACATTTAGCATTCTTAGTATAATCTAATAGATCTCCTTTCTTTTCCCTAAATACAAACATACCCCCCATAGCACCATCCATAACACCTAATACATCATCACTAAATTCTTTCTCTACAGCAATGTTATTAATGTCTACACCTTTAGTAATCCCAAATAAATTTTTCATCTGACTACTTTGGCTACTTGATGTTTTAGGAAAATACTGCTTTAACAAACTTTGATATAGGTCACTTATACTAGCAGTAATACCAGAAGATCTTTTATCTACATACCCATAATAATAATATACATCATAACCCTTTTTATCCTCAATATTTTCAGTAATAATGGAAAAACTTAAATCTTTACTTCCACCACACTTTACCTCTTGTTCTTCACTACCACTTAAGGTAATTATTGGAGTATTTACAGGCTTAGCACAACTAATTACTCACTTAATAGGTTTATCTAAACAATCATTGGTAAATAATATCTCGTGATTACCAGTAAATGACGTATCACACATTTTACTTATAGAAAATGACTTAGCACTTTCATACTCCTTATCTCCAAAAGATGAATCAAAGTATTTATTAAATACATACTTATCTCCATATATTCCAAAATCGTTTGACCTAACTGTAACATTAATTATATCTTTACATTCTTTTGCTCTTACATATATCTCATCTAAATTAATCTTATCTCCATACTCATAATTACGTACATAAGAAGTTAAATACTCAGAAGAAGGAGTTGGTGCAATAGAAACATCTTTTCCAATCTTGCTATCATCAAGAAGGTGAGTATTGATTTCTAAATAAGAAACACCTTTATTTCCTAAATAATCTAAATATCAATTAAAAACATATTTAGCCTCATATTCATCAGGCATAAACCCCTTAAGCTCCAAAGGTAATAAATATTCTCCAGGAATTAATCCTTTCTCGGCGCTAAAGCTCATAGTTAATATCTTTTGTTCTGGATAAGGAATATTAATCTTAGACCCTCCTATATCCGCACTAATATTAGCACTAAAACTCATCTTTAATTCTCCTTTATATACTCCATTTGTCACTTTTAATTTCAAAAACACAACATCAGTATCACTAGAATACCTACTACTATTAGGATTATTATCAATAGATAATGGACTAATATTACCTATCTTAGAGACTGTAATTGAATTATTAAATATTTTACTCAAATCAACTGTTAATGTTGGCAACACTCCATTAATATTACTGAAACTTGCAGAGATCTTACCTTTACTATTTATCCAATTTCCATATACATCTACTATTTGTCTTGTAGGTTCAGCAAACATAATTTTGCCCTCTATATTCTCTGTGTCCTTAACCCCACAAACAGGACCAAGATTTCTACTGATATATTTATAATAATCCATATTCGTCATCAATACAGATGATAAAGTAGCCCCATCTGCAAATGCATTACTTCCACTAAATACAAATATTATAACATCCTTACCATTACCAACTCTTTTTAAATTAGGAAAATCTTCACTAATAGATTTAACCTTACCTGCCCCTAAAGTATAATATTCTTGAAATAAAACTTGTAAATATGTTTCATTATCTATTTTATATGGAGCAGCTACTACAACCCTAGCATCGATATCTTTCTCAATTAAACTCTTCACTTTTAAATCTAAATGAATATTGCCATCTTGATTACAAGCAACACTTGAGCTTTCTAATATATCATATCCTGCTACCTCATTTTCATCTGCACACTCTAGACTTAGCACAGAAGAACTTAACGGGAAACAATCATATCTAGTTGTCCCTTTATTATTATCTGCTTGCCATTGAAAAACATCATTCATGCTAGATATATCTTGAGAACAAATCAAAGGAGTAATATCTCCAGAAACTAATTTATCAAACGCAATACTACCACTATCTTGTATTGGCACAAAGTCCATATTTCCAGCAACCAAACTAGAATTCCCGTACACAAAAACTAATTGAGTATAGTCTATAGCTTTACCTGTTTTATTTAATGCAATATTCTCACTATATTCCACTACTTTATTTAACCCACTTCAACCAATTTTAATTTGATTATATGCACAAGTAGTTTTCAATTTAGTATTTGTATTTTCAACAAAATACATAATAGGTTTCCCTACTAAATCTTTTTCCTCTTCTGCCTTAATTATCTTAGCACAAGCACCACTACACTCTTGCATATCATAAGAACAAAATACACCTCCTTTATTTAACTTAACTGCTTCAGCAGGAGAATAAGCAATACATCTCTTTTCTTTTACACTACAACAATAAGCCTTTTGCTCTGTTTTATCTTCAGGAGTTGTTTGTTGTTTTTGTTCATATAGTCCAGCACATAATTCAGAACACCTCCCTTCTTCACTACAACATGGCTCTCCTTTTTGACTCCTATCTTTAGCATCTTCATAATATGTACATTGTCCATTCTCCACATCACAACAATATCCTTCTCCCTGTTTAGATTCAGTTAAATCACTATCCACAGTACAGTTATTTACACAGTCTTCAATATTTAAATAATCTCCTACAGTATTTTCTGTACTAATATAGCACCTTCCATTTTCTTTATTACATGAGTACATAATATTAGAAACATCAACCACATCTCCACAAATAATTTCTTTTTCAAAAACATTATTTAACTCATTGCTTTCATTAATAACATTAGTAGAGTCTATATTAAATTTAAAATTAAACACCCCATCAGCAGGACACTTAAAGTCAAAAGAAAAATCTCTTTCTCCTTTTATCATATATGGTAATTCTACTGGCTTACCAAAATCAATTGTCTGATCATTATAACTTAACTTAACTTCTAGAAAATGCTTATCAGCAACTACACCTTTATTTTCCTCATATATCTTAATCTTATCTCCATCCCTTTCTACTTTACTAATCAATAGGTCTGGCTTACTTAACTCAGTACTTTTTACACAAGATTCACTACACTTCTCTACATCATCTATCCTACCTCCCTTACCATAAACACATTGATAATTCTTATCAATCAAACACTCATATCCATAATCATCTCCTCCATCACAACTAACTACTAGTTGTTTAATATTATTTACCTCATCAATTTCCTTAATATTATCAGAATAATCTAGAAAAACTTCGAAGATCTTATCTCCTGGACTATCACAAACAAATGATAATAACTCTTGCTCACGTTCTTGCCCAACACCTAGTTTATCTAACACTCCTGTTGCAGATTTTCCATTTAGCTTAACTAACAAACTATGTACAGGCAACTCTATACTAGAATTATTTTTTTCTTTTAAAACAATAGATGTCTTCTCATCCATTTTTATTTTATTTCCTTGTGAAGAACTAACACTTGCTAATTCTAAATCAACAGTACTTACTACACTAGTATTTCCTGTAAGCATCTTACACATCATAGCCCTAGTCTCTTCTGTAAATACTCCAGTAACATTTAGCTTATATTTTGACTGAAACGCAGCAATAAGTTGCGCAGTCACTTTACCATAATATCCAGTATGATACTTTTTAGTCTTACTCAATAATTGTTGAACAATTCTAATATCATTATTCTTATTTACCTTATCCTCATCTCCTACTGTATATCCATAATTTCTAATAGGGCATAGATTTTTACTTTGCTGATGACACAATATATTGATAGTATTTTGATCCATAACCCCAGTCTGAGCAATTCCATATCTAGCTTGTAGATTTTTTATTCCAGTTGCAGTTAATTCACCAAAATATCCAGTAACTCATCCTGGATAATATAGATCAAAATCTTGAGCTAAAAGCACTTGTATATCTTTTACCTCTTGCTCATGGCCTAAAAAATTATCTTTACTTAAACCAACTGTCTGTATACTACATGCACTCAAACTCATTGGTAATAAAAATAATAAACTAAAAAATAATATTTTACTAAATTTCATTTTAATTTTTACTTAAAATTATATATATTAAATATATTAAATAAAACACAAAAAATCAAATGAATATCTGAAATAAAATAATAAATCTAATCTTCCCAATAAATTGTCTCTACTGCAATAAGGAAAATACATACATATGTAACAATTGTCTACAGAAACTTAAGCAAGAAATATTACCCAATCAAAGCCATGTCCTCTCATACAAAAACCATAAGCAACTAATCCATCTTTTAAAATACAAGAATATCCAATCTCTAAAAGTACCACTAGGCATATTACTTAATGAATATTTTAAAAAGAATATAGACCCAAACAAACAATACATCTTAATCCCCATCCCTCTTCATAAAAAAAGACTAAAAGTAAGAGGCTTTAACCAAACACAACTAATAGCCCAAGAAGTAACAAAGCTAAACAAAAACATACAAATCAATACTTCTCTAAAAAGAAAAATACATACCAAACAACAAGTAAAATTAAAAAAACAAAAAAGACTCCAGAACGCCCACAACATCTTTTATATAAATGATATTTCTTTAAGAAATAAAAACATCATCTTATTTGATGATGTAAAAACAACAGGTGCCACACTAAATTCAGCCAAACAAGAAATTAAAAAACTAAGGCCAAAAACAATCAAAGTTATTTCTTTTCTAAAATAAAAACTAAGTATTGCTACTTAGTCTTCAACTTCTATTCCCATGCTTCTAGCTGTTCCCTTAACTATCTTTTTAGCTTGCTCAACATCTTTTGTATTAAAATCAGGCATCTTACGCTCAATGATTTTTTCCATTTGAGATTTATTTATCTTTGCAACCTTTTTAGTTAATGGAGTACCAGATCCTTTTGCTATTCCAGCTTCTTTTTTCAATAAACTAGATACAGGTGGTTCTTTAAAAACTAAAGAAAAACTCCTATCTTCATATATTGTAATTTCTACAGGAATAACATCTCCCATCTTATCTTTTGTTGCATTATTAAATGCAGTACAAAATTCTTGAATATTTACACCATGTTGTCCTAATGCAGGACCAACTGGAGGAGCAGGATTTGCTTTACCTGCATCAATTGCTAATTTTAACAATGCTTTTACTTTCTTTGCCATAATTATAACTTATTAACTTGTAAAAAATTTATTTCTGTTGATGTTTCTCTACCAAAGATAGATACATCAACTTTAACCTTACCTTTTTCAGAATCGACTTCTTTGACTTTTCCTTCAAAACCTTTAAAAGGTCCATCTGTAATTTTAATAATATCTCCTGCCTTTAAGTCTATATTATATTGAGGTTCTTGTGTTTCCATCCTAGACATTATCATATCTACATCTTTTTGATCTACAGGTAATGGAGTTGACCCAGTACCAATAAATCCTGTAACATGAGGAGTATTTCTAACTACATATCAAGAATTGTCATCTACAATCATATCCACAAAAACATAACCAGGATACATTCTCTCTTCTTTGACTACTTTTTTGCCATTTTTCATCTTAGCCTTCTTTTCTACAGGCACTAAAATGTTAAAAACTTTATCTCCCACATCAAAAGAATCTATTCTTGATTTTAAACTAGTTACTACTGCATCTTCATAACCAGAATTAGTATGTAGTACATACCAATTTCTACCTAAATTTAATTCCTGTTTTGCCATGATTAAAATATTATTGGATAAATTATTTTACTTAAAATAAAATCCATGCTTGATAAAATAATTGCAAAAAAGATTGACAAAACTAAAACAGCAACAGTTAACTTTTTTGTTTCTTTTTTAGTTGGTCAATGTACCTTTTTTAACTCTTGTCTTGAATCTTGTATAAAAGTTTTAAGTTTGTTCATACTAATACTTATTATATATATACCCTAATATTACCATTTTTAAACAAAATAGTCAACATTATTTAAAAAATCTCTAAAAAACCTTTACTTTTCATATATATTATGATATTATCAAATAGTGCTCTTCATGAAAGTTTCAAACCATTCCCCTTTTTTAAGGGGATCCGGGGATTATCACAAATCCCCTAATTCACCCTAGCAACACCCTCCGCATCAAAAGTCGGAGGGTTTTTTATTACAAATCTGATTTTTTAACTAAAGACACTGCCTCATTTAACATCTGGCAATATAAGTTAAAGCCAATTTTATTTATGGTACCAGACTGCTCTTTGCCAAGCAAATTACCAGCTCCACGTATTTTTAGATCTTCCATACTAACCTCATATCCAGCTCCTACATAATTAGCTTTCATTATAGCCTCTAATCTTAACTTGGCTTTTTCCTTAATAACCCTAGGATAAAAACAATAACAAAAAGCTTGATTATTCCCTCTACCTATCCTACCTCTTAGCTGATATAGTTGGCTTAACCCTAATCTAGATGCATCCTCTATAATCAATGTATTCACATTATGTAAATCAATTCCATTTTCAATAATAGTAGTAGTTACTAATATATCAATTTTTCCTTTCTTAAACTCATCCATCACAAACAATATATCTTTTTCCAACATCCTACCATGTAAAAAAGATATTTTTAAATTAGGAAACATTTTCTTTAACTCTTTTACACGCATATGTATACTACTAACTTTATTATATAAATAAAATACTTGCCCCTCTCTTTTTATTTCATCTATCACTGTCTCTTGTAGTAAATCTTTTTTAAAAGGTAAAATATATGTAGATCGGAAGA
>JAQVPP010000022.1 GCA_028702045.1 Minisyncoccota bacterium | reverse complement strand
ATTAATCAGGGAATTGTGTTAGGTGAAGATGGAGAAAAAATGTCTAAGTCTAAGGGCAATGTGGTTAATCCTGATGACATTGTTGAGAAGTATGGAGCAGATACTTTAAGAGTATATGAGATGTTTATGGGTCCTTTTGAAGATATGAAACCATGGAACGATCAAAATATATTAGGTGTGTATAGGTTTTTAGAAAAAATATTTGTTTTGTTTGAGATGAGGTTTAATTCTAAAAAGAAAACAGATGTTGAGTTTAAAGAAAAGGTATCTACTGAATCTTTGGAAAGATCTATACATAAGGCAATTAAGAAAGTATCTTCTGATATAGAGGAAGTTAAGTTTAATACTGCTATATCTTGCTTAATGGAATTGGTTAATGATTTCTATAAGTATAAGAACTTTATTGATGTGATTCCTGAAAAATATTTTGAAAATTTAGTTTTGCTTTTAGCTCCTTTTGCTCCATTTTTGAGTGAAGAGTTGTGGATGGAATCTTTGAAAAAGAAAAAAACTATCCATAAAAATAAGTGGCCAGAGTTTGATGAAAAATTAATTGTGGATAAGAAGGTAAGGATAGTTATCCAAATTAATGGTAAGGTTCGTGATAATATAGAAGTGAATAAAGATATTACTCAAGAAATGTTAGAGGAAAAAGTTATGTCCCTTAAAAAAATAAATACATATTTAGAAGGTCAAAAAATCAAAAAAGTTATCTATATTGATAACAAATTAATAAATTTTGTAATATAATATTATGATGTGATTTATCATTATTGTAGTTTGTTTTATTGCATACTTTGTATACATATATAACAAACTGGTTGTGGGTAAGAATAGAGTGGAAGAGGCTAAGGCAGATATTGATGTTCAACTAAAAAGAAGATTTGATTTGATTCCTAATTTGATTGAGACAGTTAAGGGGTATAAGGAATATGAGTCAGATACTTTTGCTAGAATAACTGAATTAAGGACTAAGGCAATGGCTGGTAAGGATCTTAAGGAAGTTGATGAGATTAATAAAGAAATATCTAAAGAGCTAAGAGGATTGTTTGTTAATGTTGAGGCATATCCAGAATTAAAGGCTAATACTAATTTCTTAAATCTTCAAGAAGAATTAGCTGATACAGAGAATAAGATACAAGCTTCAAGAAGATTCTATAATAATATGGTTAAAGAGTTTAATATTCTAACTGAAATATTACCATCTAATTTAGTAGCTACCTTGTTAAGGTATAGGAAGTTTGAGATGTTAAGTATTGGGGATGATGAAAGAGAGAATATTAAGGTGGAATTCTAGTTTTTAAAACCTCTTGTTTAAGAGGTTTTTTAATTTGTATATTTTTAATTTTATGTTGTGTTTTGAGTTAGAAGCTACTCCACCTAAATTCTATTCCAAAGTGCAACACAACTAATTTTTAAGAAACACTTCTTTTGGTGTTAAATAGTTTAATCTTTTCCTTGGTCTGTTATTTAAAAGATTTTCAACATATTTCAAATCTTTTAATTTAATTTTATTAGAGTTCATCTTTTTAGGAAAGAACTGTCTAATTAGTCCATTAAGGTTTTCATTAGATCCTCTTTCTCAAGAATGATAGGGAAAAGCAAAGTATACTTCTACTTTAGCTTTTCTTTTAACTATATCATGATAACTAAATTCTGATCCATTATCAAGCGTTAAAGATAATCTTTTCTTTTTAGGTATTTCTTTAAGTTTTTTAACAATAGCTTCTTGGGTTATATTAGCTGTCTTATCTTTAAGTATATCTATCTTTAAATAACCACTATATCTTTCATTAAGAGTTAGTATTGGTGGATGTTTTTTAGTATTACCAAATACTATTAAATCACCTTCAAAATCACCAATTCTTTCTCTATTATTTATTATATCAGGTCTTTTATCAATTCTTATTTTCTTTTCTTCTTCTCTTAATTTCTCCCTTATTTTAGTACCTTTTCTGCGCTTATGATTATATTTTTTACCATATCTTAAATATTTGATTAAATCTTTTCTATTATTGTATATATATTTATATATACTATCTTTGCCTATATCAATACCTTCTAGTTTTAATCTTCCTGATATCTCTTCAGGAGACCAGTATATCTTAATCTTACTTATTACTTGATTTCTTAATTTAGTATTGTTCTCAATCTTTTTAAATCTCTTATTAGCTTTGATTCTACGCTCTTTAGCAAGTACCTCAGCCTCTCGTATATCATAACCTGATTTGTTATTAGTTTTATTTCTACTCAGTTCTCTGTAAATACTACTTCTATTCTTATTAAGTATTTTAGCTATGTCTGCAATAGAAGTATTAACTCTTCTCAAAGTCACTAGACTTATTCTATCTTCTCTGGTAATATGTATATATGACATCTTAATTGGTTTAATGGTTTGTTATAAATTTATTATACCAAAAGAGATGTCTTTTTTTAATTAAATTAGTTTTAAATGTATTTGAACCTTTTGTTGCACTTCGGAGTAGAATCCGCCCCATATGTATTTACAATATTTTAAATATATGGTATTGTATAGTTAGTTTTTTTACATTTAAGAAAGAGGTGTTTAAAATGATATCTGGAAAACATGTAAATCTAGAATCTGTAGCAAAAAATGTTTTTGAAGATTTAAAAAATTGTCTTTTAGAATTTTCGGATCAAAAAGATCCTAAATTTTTAGAATTATGTAAAGATATTATTCTAGTTACAATGAGTGCACAAGAGGTGGAATTTTTAGTTTCTATTTTACCAGATAACGATGAAATTATTAAATTGTTGCTGAAAAAAATAAAAGCTTTAAATCTTCCAAAAAATGAAGAATTTGTAAGAATTTTAATTCTCTTGGAAAAAAATTTTGCACTTAATTTGTGTATAGTATCGGATTTAACAGAACATCTGAAAGAGGTTAAAGTATCTTTGGAATTTTGCAAAAATAACATTAAAGATACGAGGCCAGATAGTATTACTCAAAGTTTTTTGTTATATGAATGGCTCAGATTGGCCGATACAGAATTAGATCTTATTGAATTATGGAATGTGGGACCTGTAAAAAATATTGTGTTTTTGACGGAATATTTGGAGAAAAGATCTTTGTATGCACGTACATATGTGGACTGGTCTTGGATATACAGAGAGTCTTTGTTTGGATCTAAAATTGAAAGCACAGCCCTATTAGGTATGGCAATAAAAGCGAAAACATTACAAGAATGTTTTTTTGTGGGCAAAAAATCTAAATTTTTGCCAGAGGTAACAAAGATTATCGTTTATAAATTGTCTAGAAAATTTAGAATTTTTAAAAAAGATTCTAAGTTTTTAAAGTCTTTATTAGGGGTTTTGAGAAGTGCAGGGTATTTTATAAAATATGAGAAGATGATTCTTGATTTCCCTCGGTTAGACGCTCCCGAAGTGTCTTGGGAGGATTTGTCTGACTGGAAATACGTAAACAAATTTTCTAAATCAGTAATTTCTGATTTAGATATAGATTTTTTTAAACGATTGTGTAATTATGACAAAATTGATCCAATTATTAAGTCAATAGCTTTAAACAAATTATACACAATTATAAACTGCATGACTTATGATGATATAAGGGGAACATGTGGTTTTTGTGAACTTCTCAATGATCCAGAGAAGAAACAGGTTTTTTTAACTCGTTTGTTTGAAGTAGCAGACGAACAAAGAGCGTTCTTTTGGTCATTTTATTATTCTGATACTGATGACAAAAGAGCTATGATCTGTGTTAGTTTAGCCGATTGGATTATGAGTGAGTTTAGAGATCTAGAATCTTTTGAGAAAGATTACATGATCAGTTTTAGTGACATTTTTGAATCTGGTATAGAAAAATACATTTCAAGCTTGAGATCACTTTATGCGCAGGTTATTTTAATTATTCCTGAATTTTTTAAATTAAAAAACAGAGGTGCAAAATGAAAATCTATAAAACAATTATGGCAGGTTTTTTCTCTCTTTTTTTCGTTTTAAAGGAGAGTAGGACTTATTTCCTAAAAGAAAAAGTCTTTTCGTTTTTCTTTTTATTAGTTTTGTTAGTTGTTGACTTTTTTTCATTTGTTTATTTTGGACAAATTAATATGCTTTTATCCCTTATTTACTTTTTGATCATTAGTGGTTGTTTAGTAGAGAGTGTTATGACATATAAAAAGTCGAGTCGTTATATGAGAAAAAGATTGGCTTTTTTTAAGGAATTCTCTCCTCAAATTCAAGATGCTTTTCAAAATTTCGAAGGAGTGAAAAATTTAAAAGGTGATATAAGCCTTATGAAATTTGATATTATAAATCCTGTAATATTTTTATTTATTGTTTGGGTAATTAGGACAGTATGTATCTTCTTATTACCTAAATATATAAGTAGTTTTATTATATATGAACTAGCAATCTTGTGTTTATTTATTAGCTATACTTTGTTTGTGCGAATCAAAAGAAGGTTTGCACTAGGAGTGTTAAAAATGTAAAAGATTTAATAATTTTAATAAATTAAAAAAGCAATATTAATGGTATTGCTTTTTTAAATTATAAATAATTTGAATTTTCTTATAAAATGTAACACATTTAGTTTTTAAAACCTCTTGTTTAAGAGGTTTTTTAATTTGTATATTTTTTAAAAAAATGGTATATTGTGCTTAGATACATTTATATATGAAAGGAGATAGCTATGAGAGCTATTAAAATAATCTTGAACAATATAATAGATTTTATACTGTTTTCATGGTATATTATTGTTAACTATATAGTTTATATAGTTGCATTATTTATTTTTATATTTTTAGCTGTAATAGTAATATCACTTGCCTATGCAATACTAATATTTAAATTAGTTGTTAGTATCGTTTTAGGTATACTGATTATTGTGTTTTTTGTTTATCTATACCTTAAAAAGAAATAGAAAGGAGTTTTTTATGAAAACAATAAAAAATAATTTTTTGGTGTTTTTAGGAGTAGGATTTTTGTCACTATTTTTATCAAGCATGATTATTTTTGAAGTAGCTACATCAATGGAAATAATCAATTTTCACATTAATAGTATTTATTATGTGATTACTTGGTTATTGTTGACATGTTTGTTTTTTAAAGGGATAATGAAATGGGGGTTTATATGTGAAAAAAATGAAAAGAAGGATGTGTAAAAATATATATCCTTCTTTTTTATTTGTTATTATTTTAAATATGTGGTACAGTGATAGTAGATGTTTTACATTTTAAAAAAAATATCCCACAGATATGAAAGGAGTTTTTTATGATTAAAAATTTAAATTTAAATTTAACTTATTTTAATTTATTTAAAGGCTGGGTAGGGGCCCAGACTGAAGAAAGGAGAGGTTTTTTTGTAAAAAGGGCGTGAGCAATTTTTACAAAAAAATGTAAAACTTGTGGAATTATCAGAACATCTCTTGATTTTTTGGGAGTAAGGGAATGGGTGGTTCAGGCTAGTGTTGAACTAGGGTTCGATCCTGTCCTAGTAAGCAGGGCATGGGATCAGTTCAAAGAGGAGGTGATATAAATTTCTTAGAGAGGTAATATTGCATTACCTTTCTTTCTAATTATTAATTTTTATTTTTTTAAAATAATGATATAATATTTATATGTTTTAGTTGGTGACAATTTGTCACCGACTTGAAATATACAAATCTTAAAACTGTGTTATGGATGATATAATTAAATTCAATAAAAATAAAGTTAGAAGTAAAATAATTGGGGATGATGTATATTTTTCAATTGTGGATATAGTTTCAGTTTTAACTGAAAGCAGTGCTAAAGATAAAGGTTCGTATTGGAGAAAATTAAAAGAAAGGCTAATAAAAGAAGGGTTTATTGAACTCGTGACAAATTGTCACGAGTTGAAATTAAAATAATAAATAGGATGAGACAAAAATTAAAAAATTTGTTAATATATTAATATTAAATAAAAGTGTTATGATTAGAGTTTCAAAAGTTATTGATAATGATAAAATTAAATTAATAAATGTTTTAGAGAACATTTGTGGGGATTATCAAGAATTAGCTATAGCTACGGGATATTGAGATTTATTAGGAAGCTGTCTTTTAATTGAAAAATTAAAAAATTTTTCCAAAATAAGAATTTTAATAGGGAAAGAACCGTTGTTGTCTAGGTATAATATTAAAAATGTTGAGAAAGATTTTCCTGAAAAAGATTTTTTTAAAGATCTAGAAGAATATATTCCTGATGAAAAATTAAAAAATACAGTAATTGTTTTAAAAGATTTAATTAAAAAAGGTATTTTAGAAATTAAAATATATAGGAAAGATTTTTTACATGCAAAGTGTTATATTTTAAGTAATGAGAAAAAAGATGAAGCTGTTGGTATTATTGGATCGTCAAATTTTACAAAACAAGGATTGTTGGGTAATTTAGAATTGAATTCTTTAGAAGATGATTCTAGAGTTGTTTTATTTTCACCGAAGCCACATTCTATGGAAAGTGGTCATTTGTCATGGTTTAATAATTTATGGAATAGTGATGGAGCGGAAGATTGAAATGGTAAATTTACAGAGATTATAGGAGAGTCTTCTGTTGGGGATATGTTGTTTTCTCCTTATGAAACATATATTAAAACTTTATATGAAATATATAAAGATGATGTTGGTATAGGTAAGAAAATAGATTTAAATAATGATGGAACAGTTAGTTTGTATGAATTTCAAAAAGAAAATGCGGAGTCTTTAATTAGAAAATTAGATAAATATGGAGTTGCTATGCTTTCTGATTCTGTAGGTCTTGGTAAGACATATACTGCAATAGAAGTAATAAAGCATTATTATAGAAAAAATGATAATACAGCAAGAATAGAAATAATTTGCCCTAAGTCTTTGTGTAATCAATGAGAGCAAGAATTAAAAAAACAAAAAGTTTATAATTTAAAACCTATTTCTTTGCAAGATGCAAATACTATAGAGAGAGAAAAAAGTTATGATAAATTTTCAAAAGTGGAACTTTTTGTTATTGACGAGTCTCATAATTTAAAAAATGAAAACAGTAAAAGGTATGCAGAAATTATAAACTGAACTAGGAACAAGAATTCAAAAGTTTTGTTAGTAACAGCGACCCCAGTAAATAATAATTTAAAGGATTTAACTAGTCAGTTATTAATAGGGACTAAAGGGGAGGTAGATACTGTTAAAATGCTTAATAAAGGTGGAACATATGACAGAGGGCAAACTGCTTATTTAGGTTTTAAAGAGATTGTAGATAATTTACAAAAATGAATTGAACATAAGAGTAATAAAAATGAATCTATTGATTATGAATATGTTAGGCAAAGAATAGCTCCTGTTGTTCGAGCGTTTGTTGTCAGGAGGACTAGACAGGGAATTGTAAAAGAATTTGGAGGTTTATATGATACAGAACAAGATGTATACAAGAAATTTCCAGATGTTATTCCTGAGAATGTTAAATATAGTTTTGATTTAAACGTTTCTAAGGAGTTATATAATTTACAAAGCTCTGATTTTGATGTGCAGGGATTATACTCTTTGCCAACAAATTATTTATTACAGAAAGTAAGTAAATTAGGGCATGTTTTAAATTTTATAGAAGATGATGTTGAGACAGATATTGTAAGTGAAAATAATTCTCCAATATTTTTTGTTTATAAAATAATTCTTTTGTTAGGTTTTACTCCATATAAATGAATGTCTTATCAAAATGGTTTTTTTGGAGAAAATAGAAATAATGTTTTAAGTGGTTTGCCAGAAAAGAAGAAAAAAAGCCTTTCTATTCAAATGAGTATTCATGGAATTATTAGAACAATTTTTTTAAAAAGATTAGAATCTTCGGTTTATGCTTTGAAAAAGAGTATTATGTTTTATAGACATAAAATTAAGATTTTTGAAGAATATTTAGACAAGGGGAAAATTATTAAATTAAAAGATTGTGATTTACTAGAAAAACAATTATTAGAAGATAGCGAAGGTGAAGATTTAAAAGATTTTGAAGTTTTTGATATTAAAAAAGAGCATATTGATGAGGATCAATTAAGAAAAGATTTGGAAATTGAGAAAAAATTAATAAAATTAATTTTAAAACAAATTGATATTTTAAGTAAGGATAAACAGAAGGTTATTGCTTTGAAAAAATTATTGAAAGATATGAAACAAGAAAATTGTAATAATGGAAAGGTGTTACTTTTTTCATATTTTGCTGATACTAGTGAGTATTTAAAAGATGAGTTTGAAGGTTGTGATTTTATACAAAAAAATGAGATAGAGTTTTTATCATCTAGAAATAGAAAAGATGCGGAAAATTTTGCTAGTAGATTTTCTCCTGAGGCTAAAAATTATGATTTTAAATTTAAAGAAAAGGAATTAAAATATTTATTTTCCACAGATATTTT
>JAQVPP010000021.1 GCA_028702045.1 Minisyncoccota bacterium | reverse complement strand
GTGTAGGTAAAGTATAACTAGAACAAGTTGAACTTGTACTATCAAGAAGTGATATATATACAGTAGTACTACTACCATAGTCCTGTATATATTCATTTGCTTCTAAAAAAGAAATACTCTTGTATATACTGTTGATATCACTGATTCTTTTTGAATCTCTAGCTTTGTTAAGTACATTAATTGGATTTAATGCAAAAAGAATAATAGCTGCTAGAATTGCTAGTACTGCTATTACTATCATTAGTTCTACTAGGGTGAATGAGTTTAATTTTTTTAAAAAAGTTTTATTCATTTTTATTAGTTAAATATATATTAAGTATATCAGAAAAAAAAGTTTTGTAAAGGAAAAAAATTAAAAAACATTTTTCACCTTAATTACATAGTCAACACTATTCCCTTGTTTTTTTAAAAAAGTTTTAATTTCTTCTTTTAAAGTATTAATCTTATTAGAAACTAGTGAGTTAGTAGAAGAGATAACAATATTCTCATCTCTAATCTGTACATCACTGATATACTCAACCAAATCAACTTCTTTAAAAAAATCAAAAACACAATCTTTCACACAAACCTTATCAAAAGATTTCTTAAACCCTGCATCCTGAAACTTACTTTCTAATATTTTTTTAAAAGAAATTAATCCCTTCATGCTATAACTTTAATGGAGCTATAATATATATATAGTCATCCTTATTTAGACTTTTAATAAGTCCAGGTCTATCTTTATTTAACCCTATAAAAATCTCTTCATCCTTGATAGACTCTAGTCCATCAAGTAGGTATGGATAATTAAAAGCAATTTTCAAATCAACTCCTTCTACAGAACACTTTAAGGTATTACTACCAGATCCTTTAGATGTGTCTAATCCTTTTAAAACAAGCATGTTATTCTGTGAATTAACTTCAAAAAATAAATCTTTTATTTTAGTAGAAAAAACAGATGTAGTTTTTACAGCACTAACCAAATCATCTTTTTTCAAATTAATTTTCACATCAAAACTGCTTGGAATAATAGAAGAATATTTCAAATATGTACCTTCAATTAATTTTGATATCAAATTAACATTACTAAAATCAAAATAAATCTGATTAGAATTAATATATATCTTACACTCACTTTCTTTATCATCCAAACTACCTATTACTTTTAAAACACTGTGCACACTCTTAATAGGTACTATACATCCTATTTCTTCATTAATATTTACAGAGAATTGATTTTTATTTAATTTTCTCTCACTTAATCTGAATGTATCAGTAGAGACAAAAATCAAATTATCCTCCTTATTATATATGTATATACTATTTAGTTCTTCTTTTCCTAATACATCACCAACACTCTTCACTACTTGATTTAAACAAATCTCCAAATCCATAATACTCATACTAATATACTGCTCTGATTCTATAGAAGGAATGTCTGGATATTCTTCTATATTAGCTATTTGTATATTATACTCTCCATTATCATTTTTCAAAGTCAAACAATTGTCTTTTACTTCTAAATGAATCTTATCTTCTTTTATATTATTTAATAAATCAATTAATATCTTGGCACTAGCTACCACATCACCATCCTTCTCCCCTTTTCCTTCTATAGTATAATTAATACCTACTTCTAGATCTGTAGCTTTAATTATCATCTTGTTTCCTTTTACAGATAATAAAACATTATTTAAAATCTCTAAGTCACTTTTAATAGAAACAGTAGAACAAACATTTAAAGATTTTTTTAAAATATCTTTTAAACAAGTAAATTTCATATTACCCTTTATTATTAATTAATTTATTATTACTATTATTAGGTTTGTGGATATGTGGATAAACCCAAAAACCTTTTTAAAATAAAGACATATCAGATCTTTATTTTGAACAACTATGTGTATAGAATAAGTATAACATATCTAAATAAAAACAAAAACAAAATAAGCCAAACTTACACACAATCCATCCAATACATATAAACAATATTATCCACAAGTTATACACAATTACAAAATCTTACGAAAGAAGTCAGATGTTATAGTTTCTATATCATTAATCAAACTAGTATCTTGCTTAATTCCTTTAGAAATTTTCTCAAAAGCATGCATAATAGTAGTATGATCTTTTTTATTAAACACCTCTGCTATCTTAGGGTATGACATATTGGTATATTTTTTGATTAAAAACATGGCAATTTGTCTAGATTTAGCTATATCTTTTTTACGAGATTCCCCTTTTATATCAGTAGAGCTGATTCCATAATAATCACAAACACACTTTAAGATATCACTAGGCTTTATTGCTCTTTGAGGTTTTTTGATAAAATCTTTCAATATTTTATTTAACTGTACCTCACTAGGATATTCCTTAGTAATATCATACACAGCAATAACCTTATTAAGTGACCCCTCTAGCTCCCTAACATTATTTAATACATTATCAGCAATAAAGTTTAAGATATACTCAGGTACTTTGATTTTTAATTTTTTCATCTTTTCTTTCAAAATAGCATAACGAGTCTCAAAGTTAGGGGCAGATATATCTACAATCATTCCTCCCTCAAACCTAGACTTAAGCCTCTCCTCTACTCCATAAATAGATTTAGGTGGTTTATCAGAAGTAAAGACAATTTGCTTATTGCTCTGATATAGCCCATTAAATATATGGAACAAAACATCTTGTGTTTTTTCTTTTTTAGAAATAAATTGTATATCATCAATTAAAAGCAAATCTAATTTCTTGTAATCCATCTTTAGCTCATCAGTTGTTCCATCATGTATAGCTTTAATAATATCAGAAACTAATTTTTCAGAAGGTACATACAATACCTTTTTCTTTCCTTTGTTTTTATTAAAAATAGCATTACCAGTTGCTTGCATTAAGTGAGTCTTCCCTAGCCCAACACCTCCATGAATAAATAGTGGATTGTACTTAGTTCCTAGGTGCTTAACCACTGCCTCAGATGCAGCAAAGGCTAGATTATTATGATCACCAACAACAAAATTCTCAAATGTATATTTCACATTTAAGTTAGTATTAATATCAAGAGAATAATCAGTTAAAGAAGGTATATAATCTTTTTCCTGTATCTTTTTAGAAGATTTCTTCTTTACTGGAATTTTAATTAAAAAATCCCTTAACTTATCATTACTAAATATCTCAAATTCTACTTTGGTATATTCAGGAAACAGATCCTTAACCACATCAATGATAACAGAGTAGTTTTTCTCAAGTCATCCTTTAGTAAAATTAGAACTAGTGCCAATAATCAAAATATCTTTTTTAATATCAACTAAAGCCACGTCTTTAAACCAAGTATTAAACTTAGCTTCTGATAAGGTAGCCTTAAGTGCAGAAAAAATACTTTTTCAAATTGTTTTTATATTATCTTTTTTTGACATAATAACCAAATAAAACCTGTATACACAAAGTATAATACATTTTTAAAATAAATCAAGTTATCCACAGCTTTTTTAATTTGATTCTTTTATTCTTTTATGGTATATTAAAGAATATAATAAAAGTAAAAAAAGTACTATGGCTAATCAAATGGGTAGAACTTACAGACCTAAAAAAAAGAAAAGACAAAGAAAGCACGGTTTTCTTCTAAGAAAGTCTACACCACAAGGTAGAAACGTTTTAAAAAGAAGAAGACAAAAAGGAAGAAAACTTCTTACAGTTAAAGCTAAAAAACCTCAAAGAGTATAAATGCTACACAAACAATACAGATTACGTTTAAAAAAAGACTTTCAAAATGTATTTCAATCAAAAAAGTCTTTAAAGTCCTCTTGTTTATTGATAAAATATACAAGTAATGACTTAACTAATCCAAGAATTGCCTTTGTTGTCTCCAACAAAGTAAACAAGTTAGCAACTAAAAGAAACTACATAAAAAGGGTTTTGAGAAATATATCAAAAGAGCATATTTCCCTTCTCCCTAATATTGATATGGTAATCATAGCTTTAAAAGAAATAAACACAAAAACATACATACAAATAAAGCAAGAATTGGATACATTATTAAATAAAATAAAATAATATTATGTCAAATTTATTCAAAACATTAGTTTATCAACCAATTTTTAACGCACTAATCCTTTTAATTAATTTAACTGGCAACCTTGGAGTTTCAGTTATTATACTTACAGTAGTATTCAGACTTCTTTTGTGACCATTATTTAATAAAAATGAAATAATGCAACACAAGATGAAAAAGATACAACCACAAGTAAAAGAAATTCAGGAAAAGTACAAAAAAGATATGCAAACCCAATCCCAAGAACTAATGAAGTTATATAAAGAAAATGACATAAAAACAGGATCATCTTTCCTATTTATGATAATCCAAATAGTATTACTTCTTGCTCTAATTAATGTATTTAGAATAATTACTCAACCTCAGTTTGCTACCTATATGTATGATTTTATCAAACTAACCAAAGACATAAACTATATGTTTTTAACCATAAACTTACAAGCACATAGTTTAATTCTTGCTATAGTAGCAGCCTTAAGCCAAATGGTCCAAGGAATGGTCTCTTTAAAAGCTTATCCAAAAAATGATCCTCAAAGAAAAACAATGCTAATGATAACATTTTTTATTCCAGTAATTTTAATTGCTTTTTTCAAAAGCTTTGAGGCAATCATTTTCCTATACTGAGCAGTGTTTAATATAATTAGCATAATTCAAACATTATACATACAAAAAACAAATAAAACACAATAATGGAAAAAGAAATAAAACATATCCTAGAAACAATTTTCAATAATGCCCACATAGACATTAATGAAATTATAATTGAAATATTAGAAAAAGAACACAAACTCTTAATCAATATTCAATTAAAAGAAGCTTCCCTATTCATAGGGAAAAAAGGAGATGTTTTACGATCTTTTGATTTGCTTTTCAAAGCATATATACAAAACAAAACAAAAGAATTTTGAATTGTTGATGTAGATATCAATAATTACAAAATGGAACACTATAAGAAAATAAAAGAAATAGCTAAAAAAGCAGCTCACAGAGCACTTGTCTTAAAGACTCCAGTCAGATTAGACCCAATGAATGCAAAAGACAGAAGGCTTGTCCACTCAGAACTAACCCTATATCCAGACCTAATCAGCGAATCAGAAGGACAAGATCCAGATAGATGTGTAGTTATTAAACATCTTTAAAAATAAAAAGAGCCACCAGGCTCTTTTAAAAAACATAAGTTATTTTCTATTTATGCACTTTCCATATTCTACAGAACATTTTTTTGTCTGTATATGGAAATGAGATGATGTAGAGTAAGTACTTTGTTTACTCCCCCTCTCGTCAATTACATCTATACCAAACAAGTTCTCATTTTTAAGTAAAAACTGATACAAGTCTTCGTTACATCCAGCTACATCATTGAGAACATATACATCTATAGCAGATGCAGAGATATGACAGCTACAACCACTAGGATCATTGGCATGGCTTGTTTGTATAGGACCAATATCAAGTGGCCCACACTTTCTATGATTATTTTCCAAGTACCAACTTAATACATGTGATAAAGTTGTTTTAATCTCAGATTTAACATTAATTGAGTTATCCTGCAAATCACTTATTACTACTTTGTAATCAGCTCCACCGATATGTCCCTCCTTTACCATTTCATTAATTGTAGCAACCAAGATAGCATTTTCAGAAGAAATACCCTCCTGTACCATCATGTCTTTAACATTTAATTTATTGATAGCTTCTGGCAAAATGGCCACCACATCATCCTGATTAATATTAAAATCAAACAAACTAAGCTGAACTAGTTGAGGATTAATAGTATATAAGATAACATATGAAAATAAAATTAACCCAATACCAATACCCAAATACTTTAGTGATTCCATGGCCTTTCGTACGTTAACAGGACTATCTTTAGCAAATATATATAGAAAACCAGTATAGACCAACATAAAAAAGGCAATAATAAATGAAGCCCTATATACAAAAACAAGTAGCCTTGTAATAAAGTCATTAAGCCCATTAAAGATTAGGCTTTCCCCTGCTCCAACTATGCCAGGTATGCCTACCTCTGGGACATAGTGAGTACTTCCTGCATAGCAAGTAAGACCAACCAGGAAAAAAACTAAACACAACAAACTAATTTTGAATATTTTCTTTTTCATTTTCTTTTTTATTTTGTTCTTTTTGTATATTTTTTAAATTTTCTTTTTCTTGCTCAACTTCAATTTTTTGTTTTTTCTCTATTTCTTTATTCTCTGCCTCCTCTCTTTTCATTTTGAAAGAATACACAGCATAATCATAGATAACAATAGCTGTAGTAATAGGAAGAAAGTCTGTACCAATAGGGATTATCTCAAGCAATCATCCCATTGCCTTAATAATATGTTTTCTACTAAAGTCAAAAAAACTTCTCAACTCTCCTCTTTGTAATAAGTTTAGCAAAACTATCATTGTAATACAAATAACATCAACAATAGTAGAAATAATATTCCCCCCAAAAGCAGCAGCTAGATTTCCTAAAATATCAAACACATCCTTAATCACAGCAAAAAGTAAAATAAATCCAAAGAAAATAGTACGCAATACTTTTTCCATTTTAATTATTTAATTCTTTAGGATCAGTAGTGATTAATTTATTCTCAGTATATGATCCAATTATTTGTACAATAGCTCTATTAGCCCCAGCAATAAACAAGCAATCTCCTGTTTTGGCCCCTAGCACAAGACTTTTTTCACTTTCATTTAACCCAAGAGCAGTATTAAGACTCTCAATAGTAGCCTCTGACTGTTTAAAAATTAATTTAGTAGCAGCATTAGTAATAATTGGTAAACCAAACCTACTTTGCATAAAGTCATTAATGTCTTGAGTAATAGTGGTTAAGGCTAAATAATATTTTCTACACCTTTTAGCAATATCATGTAAAAAGATGGCACTCTCCTCATGCTTTAGTAAGTATCATGCCTCATCAACAACCAACATTCTTTTTTTAATATTTTTCTTTATCTTATTTCAGATATAGTTCAAAACAATATACATAGCTATAGGGCGTAACTCTTCTTCCAAATCTCTAATATTAAAAACAACAAAATCATTCTCCATATTGATATTAGTTGGATTATTGATAAAATTTGCATATGTACCTTGTGTATATTTATACAACTTAGCAGCCATCTGCTCTCCCCCTTCCATATTAGCCAAAACCTCTTGTAGATCAGAAAGCAAAGGAATCCTGTCTCCATCAAATACAGCATAAGTTTGATGAATAGCTTTATCTAAAATAACTTCCTCTGTAGGAGTAAGTGAACCAATTAATAACTTAACAAGTCCAATCAAGTTTAAAACATGACTCCTAAAGACTTGTTCGGGACTCTCATCTTTATTAACCACAGGCAAATCAAAAGGATTAATATTATGGCCTGAAGAAACTGAAATATTAAAGCTATCTCCACCAATAGCAGTAGCTATTCTCTCGTACTCATTTTCTGGGTCAATAACTAAAACTTGTGTATCAAAAATTAAAGATCGAAGCACCTCAAGTTTAACAGCAAAAGATTTTCCAGAACCAGTAGTACCAAAGCAACAAGCATTAGCATTAGGTAGAGTAAAGCGATCAAAAATAAGTAAACTGTTGTTGTGTAAATTTACTCCATACATTATCCCAGTATCAGTAGAAAAATCTTGAGACACAAATGGAAATAGTGATGATGCAGTGCTGGAGTTAAGTAATGTGTTTACCTCTAGTCTATCCAGTCCTAGTGGCAAAGCAGATTCAAACCCCTCATAGTGCCTATAAGTAGCAGGCTTGATATATATCATATTTCCCTCTAATATACTCTTTACAGTACTCTCTATCTCCTCTACTTCTGCCTCAGACTGCCCCTGTAGAGTAACATATACACCTACATTAAACATTTTCTCAGTACCTTGTACTATCTGCCCTCTTAAGTCCTCTATATCACGTATAGCAGTATTTAACATAGGGTTTTCTACCTGCCCCTTATCTTGTTCCATGCTTGCCTGTGCAGACAAGTTAACCATATTCTTTCTTAATTTTTTCAAAACTAAATTGTTATCAATCGGGTGATAAAATATAGAAATGTTAAACTCATATTCTAAATTAATAATAGGAGCAAACCAATTAGGAGTTAAGTATCTAGGATAAGTCAAAATAAATAATGTTTTACAAAAAGTAGTACCAATCTTTACAGAAGTGGTCTCAACTAAAATGCCTGAAGGAGAAATTAAATCTTTGACATTTTGCACTGTTTGTACATATTCTTCATTCATAATTATTCATTTAAAATATTATCACTATGAGGATTGTACTTATCATAATAAAGATAAATTAATTCTTCATTATCAAGTACCTTACACTCTAGTCCCATTTGTTGTAAAAACCCTATAACATTCCTCTGTCGAACCTCTAGTTGATTAAAGTTTCTCTGGAAAAGGTTGTCATCCATAACAACTGTCCTGTCAAATGCCTCTCTCTTAAAATTAAAAAACTTCTTAAACATATCCCCTATTTTATTAGAAGC
>JAQVPP010000020.1 GCA_028702045.1 Minisyncoccota bacterium | reverse complement strand
TAGTGGTGATGGGAATAATTCCACAACCATATCAAGTACTGGCTGTACTCCTTTGTTTTTAAATGCAGTACCGCACATAACAGGAACTAATTTATACTCAATAACTGATTTTCTTAATGATTGTAAAAGTTCTTCATTACTAATCTCTTCTTCATTTAAGTATTTTTCCATTAAGACCTCATCTTCTCCTGCTATTTTATCAACTAATTCAGATCTATACTTCTTAGCTTGTTCCATATATTCTTCAGGAATATCTAAATACTCTACTGTTTCTCCATGTTCTCCTTGAAAATCAATTCTCTTCATTTTCAAAACATCAATAACTCCAGAAAAATCTTCTTCTTTACCAATAGGAAAATTAAGTACTAGAGCATTAGGAGTTAATTTTTCATAAATTGATTGTAAGTCACTCTCAAAATCAGCTCCCATTCTGTCCATCTTATTGATAAAACAAATTCTAGGAACTTTATACTTATCAGCTTGTCTCCATACTGTTTCTGATTGTGATTCTACGCCAGCTACACCATCAAAAACAACTACCGCTCCATCCAAAACTCTAAGTGAGCGTTGTACTTCTGCAGTAAAGTCAATGTGTCCTGGAGTGTCAATAATATTAAACTTGTGTTTATACTCAGCATCACCTTTCCTGTATGTAGGTATCCAGTAACAAGTAGTAGCAGCAGAGGTAATAGTTATTCCTCTTTCTCTTTCTTGTTCCATCCAATCCATAATAGCTGCTCCTTCATGAACTTCTCCAATTTTATGAGAAATACCAGTATAAAATAAAATACGCTCTGTTGTCGTAGTCTTACCTGCATCAATATGAGCAATAATACCTATATTTCTTAATTTTTTTAAAGGATATTCCATAATATTTTTTTATTTTTTTAACTACATTCTTCTTCCAAAATGTGCAAAAGCCTTATTAGCTTCAGCCATTTTTTGTACATCAATTTTCTTTTTAATAGCACCCCCTTCATTTTTAAATGCCAATAATATCTCGTCTGCTATTTTTTCAGAAATTGGTTTGCCTTTTTTCTTTCTAGCTATATCAAGCAACCATCTCATAGCTAGTGTAGTTCTTCTCTCTCCAATAACAGGAACAGGTACTTGGTAGTTAGCACCACCAATCCTCATTCCTTTGATCTCTACTCTAGGAGCAATATTAGATAAGGCTGTTTCAAAAACAAGCAATGATTCTTGTTTTGTTTTTTCATTTAAAATCTCCATCATTTTATAGACGTTTTTAAGAGCAATATTTTTCTTACCAGACTCCATTACCATATTAATCATCTTAGAGACCAATACGCTATTATACTTTAGATCTGGTGCATATTTTTTTTGATTAACAATTAAATCCATATTGATTATTTAGCTTTTTTAGTTCCATATTTACTTCTACCCTTTTTACGACCGTCTACTCCTTGAGTATCATATTTATTTCTTACTATATGATATCTTACACCAGGTAAATCCTTAACTCTTCCACCTCTAACTAATACTATAGAGTGCTCTTGTAGATTATGACCAATACCTGGAATATATGCAGTAATTTCTTGACCATTAGATAACTTAACCCTAGCTATTTTTCTCAAAGCAGAGTTTGGTTTCTTAGGGGTAACTGTAGTAACTTTAGTACATACACCTTTTTTAAATGGAGAAAAATAAAAAACAGGTTTATTTTGTTTTGTATTAAAAGAAGATCTCAAACCTTTTGTTTTTGATTTTTCAACATCTCTTTTTCTATTCTTCCTGATTAACTGATTAATTGTTGGCATTTTATTTTTTATATAATTTAAAATACTTTATTTATCCGACATATTTATTAGCCCAAGAATAACAAATTTTTTAAAAAAAGTCAATTTTTAAGCCACTAAAAAACCCCATTTCTGGGGTTTTTAAAATTTATCAATCTTCATTTCCATATTCACCAAACTCATCTTCTTCCTCTTCCCCTTCTTCTGTGCCTGATGAGGTATATTTTTCATCTTCCTCTTCCTCTTCCTCTGGATTATATCTAAAAGGTTTTTCTTGTTTTGGTTTTTTTTGAGTTTCTTCTTCTTTTTCTTCCTCTTCAAAACCTCAATCATCTGTATACTCATCTTCCTCTTCATCGTCTCAATTAATAAACCTAAACAAATCTTTTAAAGTTAACAACATTTTGTTAAAAAATAATTCTTCCATATTTTTAAACTTAATAAATATTTAAATTTTAATATAGTTTAATATCGACCCCAAAGAGATCTTTTGATTAAACTTTGCAAATAACAAATTAATCAAATCAAAAATATATTAAAATTTTAAAAAAGTCAAATCAAAATTACATAAAATATATCATATAATAGTTACACACAGACATCCTCATCTTTTATAGTATCAGGCCTTTCTTCTTTTTCTAATCTACTAATCAAATCATCACTAATAATATATTTTTCTTTCAAATCTTTTTCCTTTGACTGTAAGTCTTTTTTATCAATTATTCTTCCCATATATATTAATTTAAAACCATTACCATATATGTTAGATATGTAGCAAAGCTAACCCACAATACATAAGGAATTAAAAGAATAGAAGAAATAATATTTTTCCTATACATTAAATAAATTAAAAATATTGTAGTCATATTTAAAAATGACATCTCTACTATAGATAATAACTCTAGATGTAAATGAAAAAACAAAATTGTTCATGATAGGTTAAGGATTGCGTTGATAATAAATAATGCAAAAACTTCCTTATCCTTACGTACCTTGAGAAAATAAAATAAAGCTGACATAGACACTAAAATATATATACCTGTCCACACCATACCAATAACAGATCCAGGAGGTGTAAATGAAGGTAAATTTAATCCAAAATACCAATCCATATTAATAGAAGTAAAATATCCACCAATAACAGCAGCCAAAACAAAAGAAATAATAATAGCAGCTATTGGGAAATATTCTTTTAATATATTTTTCATATTATTTAATTTAATTTATTAACTTTGCCTTAATTCTCCTAACCCCTTTACTAGAAGATTCTTCTTTTATAATCTTAAATTCTCCCAATTCTCCTGTATTCTTAACATGAGGGCCAGCACAAATTTCTTTAGACCATCCCCCCATATCATATGTCTTAACCTTATCTGGATATCTATCCCTAAAGGTTCCCAAAAAACCTTTTTCAAAAGCAAGATCTGTATCCATCTCTTCACAAATAATTGGTAATTTTTGTTTAATTTTTAAATTAACTAAATCTTCTATTTGCTTTAGCTCATCTTGCTCAAGTTTCCTATCAAAAGGAAAATCAAATCTTAATCTTTCCTCATTAATATCAAATCCTTTTTGATAAATATGTTCACCAAACAATTCTCTTAATGCCTGTAATAATAAGTGAGCTGCACTATGATTCCTAATTACACGTATATCTCCATCTTCATCCTTTATTCCATGACCGCCAAACTTTCTCTCAGATCCCTTACGAGATATTTCTCTATGTTTATCAAAGGCTAAATTAAACTCATCTTCATCAATATCAAAGCCTACTTCCTCAATAATTAATTCTAGAGGAAAACCATATGTCTCATATATATGGAAAGCCTCTTCTCCTGATAAAGTTTTCTTATCTTCAGATATTTTTTTCAATGCCTTTATCCCATTATCCAATGTTTTTAAAAATCTACCCTCTTCTTCTTTAAAAATACTCATAATATAGTCAGTATCCTTAAGTTCTGGATAAGCATCCCCATATTTTTCAACAAAGAAATTTAAAATATACCCAAACACATCTCCACAATGTACCTTATTCTCATATCTAATACCTCTTCTGATTAATCTACGTAAAATATATTCTCTCCCCATATTACCAGGCAATACCTTATCAGCAATTAAAAAACATACTGCCTTAAAGTGATCAATAATAATCTTAAATATTTTTTCATCACATATATCAGATTCTCTTTTTAAAAAATCCATTAAACTAGAGAACACATCTAGATCATATACAGATGTATATCCATTTATTGCACAGCATAATCTCTCAAGTCCAGATCCAGTATCTACACACTTCTTTTCCATTTCCACATACTCTCCTTTTTCATTTTTAAAGTAGCCATTAAAGACTAAATTCCATATCTCCACTCCTTTATAAAATATCTCGCTACATACTCCACATGCACCAGTCTTACCTACAGGACCTCAGAAATTATCTTCAAAAGAACATTTCCTAATGTCCTTAATCCCTAACTCTTCTCATAATATATATGATTCTTCATCAAAAGGAATATCACTATTACCCTCAAACACAGTTACATATATATCATCTTGACTTAATTTTAATTCCTCAAAAAGAAAATCATAAGCAAGTTTAATTGCTTCTTTTTTAAAATATGATCCAAAAGAAAAATTACCCAACATCTCAAAAAAAGTTAAGTGACTATTATCTCCTACCTCATATATATCTTTAGTACGTATACACTTCTGACAAGAAACAATTTTATCTGATCCCAAATCCTTTACCGCATCTTTCTCAAAAGCAAAATATGACTTAAATGGTTGCATCCCAGCAATATTAAACAAAACAGTACTATCACTATCTTTAGCTATTAAACTAGAAGACTTTACCTCTATATGTCCATTTTTTTCAAAAAACTTAATAAACTTTTCTCTTAATTCACTAACCAACATATTATTATTTTAATATTTTTTTAATTATTTGAGTTACTCCACTATCCTCTTCTACTCCTTTTTTAAAAACAGGTTTTTTTGATATTTGTGGCTTAACTATTTCATTATTTATTTCTGGTAACTTTCTCCCTTTATTTTTAACAAAACATTTCTCACAGTATACTGGTCTCTTATCATCTGGCTTAAAAGGAACCATGACAGTTTTTCCACACTCAACACACTTTGCTTGCCAAAACTCAGTTTGGAAAGTAGGTCTCTCCTTAACTGTACTAAATATCATATTATTAAATGTCTTTAAATCTTCATCTACAACAGTCTTATGTACTGAATAAACTTTTCTTGTATTGGCAACAATATCATCAACATAATTGATTTCTGATTTTGGATAAGGCATTAATGCAGTAGCTAAAAATGGTTTTTTAGGTTCACCATTGATTAACATCTTAATGTAGAATTTAAAATTAGGTAAATTAACAAAATCATTTACACTAATTGGATAAAACTCATTTGATAAGAAAATCGCATCCTTAGGTCCAACCCTAAAGGAAATTAAGTTAGCCACATTACCAAAAATAGCTGCCCTAACTCCCTCACTTAATTGCTCTATATATTGATGGGCTAATATTAAACGCAAGTTATACTTTCTAGACTCAGATAATGTCTTAGCAAATGATTCAGTTGAGAAGTTCTGAAACTCATCAATATAAAAATAAAATGGATGCCTATTTTCAAACTCAATATTAGCCCTAGACATAGCTGCCATCTGTATTTGAGTAATAATCAATGCACCAAGCAAAGAACTATTTTCTTCACCCAAAAGTCCAATTGATAAATTAATTATCAAAATCTTTTTCTCATCCATAACCTTTCTCAAATCAAGAGTAGATTTAGGCTGACCAATTATATTCCTGATTAAAGGATTAGACACAAACTGTCCTATCTTATTATTAACACCTGCTATTGCCTCTGTTCTATAACTATCTGGCCACTTAGCAAATTGCTCTGTTCACCAATTCTTAATAGTACTATCCTTCAATCTAGACACTATATAGTCTCTATATTTAGCATCAGATCAAAATTTTGGAATATGGAATAAAGTAGAATCAGGAATTTCAAGTAAAGCCAAAATAGTATTAGTTAATATCTCAAGCATTCTACCAGACCAAACATCAGGCCAAATCTTTTTAAACACAGCAACCAAGTTACCAGTTACATTATATCTTTTATCAAAATCAACACTCTCCATAATATTAAAGGAAATTGGATACTCTATATCAAAAGGATTAAAATAAATAACATCCTTTACTCTTTCTTCTGGTATATTTTTTAACAAATCTTCACAAATTTCACCATGTGGATCAATAAAACAAACTCCATGCCCTTTTAGAATATCAGACATACATACGTTTTCTAAAAAAGTTGTCTTACCTGTTCCAGATTTACCTATAATATACATATGAGTTTTTCTATCATAATCTAAAATACCAAAGTCCAGCACATCACCCCTAAAATCAACTTTGCCTAATTTTGTAACATCGTCCATAATATATTATTTAAAAATTGGTAAATCAGATGGTGGAATACCTCTGCTTGTTTGACCCCAGAAAGAAACGAAATCAACATTCTGTAAAGGAAAGTGAAATAAAGAAACTATTTCTTCAGAAGACATATATACATAATTTTTAGATGCTTTTCTATTTAAAATATTCAAATAGGTTTCCTTAACTAAATCTTTATCCAAAATCTCTTGTCTTTTTTTAGCCAAAAGACCTTTAGCTTCTCTAGGCTTTACTTCTTCTAAAGCATTCTTGTTTTCGTAATTATTAAAAAATATTTTAAGTATTCCTCCGACTAGCTCAACATTCTCCTCAAAAGGAGAAAAATAACCATAACTTAAATTAGTTTTAAATAATCTAGAACCTGCCTTACTCTTCATAATTTCCAAAGTTTCTTTATCTTTATCAGATAATTCTTTTGGTTCTGATTTTGATCCAAACAAATTAAAAAATCAAGAAGTAGGATCAATACCCTTAACAATTCCTTGCATCTTATTTTTCTCATCTTCTATTTCTTGTTTTAAATCTTCTTTATCTTTTTTATTAATATTTTGAATAATAATATGTAAACAAAAAATATCCTCATAATTTATACGAGAAAATAATTCCATCAAAATAGAATATGGATCTTTTACCAAGCTCTTTTTATCATCCTTACCTACATCCTTAAAATCTTTATATGTCAAAATAGACATCAAATTATTTTTCTTAAACTTCATTTGTTTCCCAACAAAATTTATATGCTTAGAAAAAGCCATAGGAGGTAATGTAGATAAATAATTATCTTCATTCACAACTCTTAGTTGTGGATATTGAGAATATATCAAAATCTCTAAAGATTTCTTATTCTCTTTAGGCACTCCAATAAAAAAACGCAAGTGATTATTAGTACATACCACTTCAAAAGAAATCCTAGATTTCTTAAAATCAAGATTAACCAAATCATCAATAATATTTTCCATTAGCTTAATAGGTCTTTGTAAAACTTTTTCCGAAAAAACAAGTTCAACAAAATCCAATCCAGCCAACTCGCTATCCGCAGATCTTAGCTCTCTATAATAATTTAATATAAAAGCAAAAAATACAAAAAATACAATAGGAAAAATTAATCACCAAAGTTCATAAATACTTCCTTTTAATATTTGAATAAATAAATCAAAATTCATAAATTTATGCATTTAACACACCATTTACGTTGTCCTTTAATTCATATTTATTATTTGAATTTTTTCTAAATAAATTTTTGTTATGTAAATTTAACTTAACTGTACTTGGTCTTACCATTCTCTGCTTCTGCACCTCTTTAATAATATCATCTTCAGACATTGATCCATTATTAACTAAAACAAATTTGATAATATCTCTAACTACTCCTTGCTCATAGCCTCATTCTTTTAAAGCATAGTTGCCATGACCAACCAAAACAAACCTATCATCCTTAATCAATTCATTGTGTACAGTCTGTATACCTACAACATGCTTCTTATCCTTGCGACTAAAACTACACTGAGACAACTGTATTGCTATATCTTTAAAATGAGTTGGTTCTTTTATTTGGAATTTTAGTAAATAATATGCTCTATCTTTAGCAGACAAAGGATTAATGATTGGTCACTTGTATAACCCATAAAACCCTTGAATATTTTTATCAATTTTTTTATCTAAAAAAACTATCTCTTGTAATTCATTTATTTTCCCAGAAAAACCCAAAGCATTTTTAATATCAGTAATATTTAAAAGTTTTTGATTCTTCTTAAAATAATCTTCTAATTGTAAAAGCAAAGATTTCAATTCTTTTATTGTATCTTTATTTAGTACTCAAAACTGTCTAAAATTAAAATTATTTCTTGAACAATAAATTTCAGAATTTAAGTTTAATAAAAACTTAATAGCATTCACATTAAAAATACCATAATCCTCTTGCAATAACTTAACCAACTTATCTTCCTCAATAAAGTTATTGTTCTTTTTAATTAAACTCTTAATAGTTTTATTAAATGTTTTTATACATTCTGGCAATTCATGCTTTAAAATAAAATCAAAAGATTCTCTCTCAATTTGTCTTACTCTTTCCCTGGTAATCTTAAATTTCAAACCGATTTCATTCAAAGTATTAATTTTCTTATTATTTAACCCAAAACGTAATGCTAAAATCTCTCCCTTTCTCTCTGGTAGCAAATTTAGTAAATCTTTTAGAGCTTCTTCTATATTACAACTGTTTGACATAATAAATTTTTATTTAATTCATTATTATAATACCAAATATAACAAATATCGTCAAGCCCCTAAAACGCCCTTTTTTTAATAGAAAAAAACAAAGAATAAATTCTTTGT
>JAQVPP010000019.1 GCA_028702045.1 Minisyncoccota bacterium | reverse complement strand
TTTAACAACAGTATCAGAATCTAACTTAATTTCAGCCTCATGTTCCCCTTTTGTCTTTACGCTTGGCATATTGATCTTTACTTTCTCAGGCAAAACAATAGAATACTTCTCTTGTAACTTATCTACTACTTCCTTTACTTTTAAAGACTCAAATGCTTCTTTCCCATTTTCAGCAAACTTTAATTTAAATCCTAAAAAATTAATATTTTGAATTTGTTTTGCAATTTCTTGATTTTTCTCTTTTATCTCTGCTTGTTTGGCAATTTCTTTTTCTTTGTCTAATTTTGCTTTTTTAATAATATCAGGTGTAGCTATTTTAGCATAACCATTCTTATCTAAAAAATTCCTAAAATATCCCATACTAACTTCTTTGATATCATATTTTTTTCCTACATTAACAACATCTTTTAATAATAATACTTTCATAATTTTATTTTATTTGATTTTTTAAAACATCGTATGCCTTTTTAAGTTGCAAATCTTCTTTTAGATCACCTATATCAAAAGAACTTTTGCCTTGATAATAATCTTCTGGTAACTCTACTTCATAATCAGGCTTTATCCCTTCTTCAGATATGCTATGTCCCTTAGGAGTTAACCATTTAGCAATAGTTAATTTTAATTGATTCTCACCTGAAAGAGGTATTAATTCCTGAACACTCCCTTTACCAAAAGAAGTTTTACCAACAATCTTCACATCTCTATTATCTCTTAATGCACCTGCTAAAATCTCAGCTGCACTAGCAGTACCTTCATTAATAAGCACTACCATAGGAATATCTTTAAGTTCTCCATTTATTTCTGTCTTATAGACCTTAGTTGGTCTATCTCCATTAAAATCTTCAATTAATAATTTCCTACCTTTACTAAAGAAGTGATTTCCCATAATAACATATGTATCTAAATATCCTCCTGGATTACTCCTTAAGTCAACCACAATCCCCTTAACATTCTTTTTAGTTAATTGGGGAACAATACGGTCAAACTCACTAACAAGTGGCTCGTAAAAGTTATATATTTTTACTAAAGCAACAGAATTATCCAACATCTCTACATCTACTGAAGGTAAACTAATTACACCTCTTTTTACAACTATCTCTAGTTCCTCTTTAGTACTTTCTCTATAAATAACTAAATTTACTTCAGTTCCATTTTTTCCTCTAACTTTCTTAACCACATCATTAGTTGTCCAGTCTCTAGTAGATTCGCCATTAACTTCTAAAATAACATCTTGAGCACGCAGACCAGCTTCTTGTGCAGGAGATCCTGCAAGTGGAGCCACTATAACAATAGAATTATCTTTTTTAGTTATCTCTGCCCCTATTCCCTCAAAAGAACCTTCTAGCTCTGAATCAAGTTCAGCCTTATTCTCTTTATTTAAAAATTCAGAAAAAGGATCCTCTAAAGAATAGACTAGCCCATTGATTGCTCCTTCCATTAATTTCTCATCTGTTAAATCTTGCCTCTCTACATATTTCTCTTTAATAGTATTCCAGACCTGTCAAAATACAGATATGTCTACATTAGTATCAGGTTTATCTGAAATAATAGACTTAACTAAAATAACAGGATTTTTCTCAATCTCTGTATTTTGCCTACCTATCAAAAACCCAAAAAACAAAGAAAAAATAATTACAAAAATTAAAAAACATAAAAAAACTCATTCTTCTTTTATGTTCTTGAATTCAAAAACTTTTTTTCCTAAAGATTTTTTAAACATCTTTCTTTTTTTAACTTTATACAAAATAATTTTAACAAAAAAATCAACCTAATGCAACTACTTAAAAAATATGTTAAAATAGTAGAAATAAACAAAAAATATGTTTTTAATAGAAATAATCCCTATAGTTAACTTACCCAAAGAAATAGACCAAATACTCTTTTACTATGCTAATGAAAATATACAAAAAGGCAGTATAGTTTCTATTAAACTAAATAATGCAAACATATATGGACTTGTTATTTCTTCTACCAACCTCTTAACCAATAAAACTTTAATCAAAAAAAGTAAATTTAAATTAAAAAAAATCTCAAAAATAATATTAAATAAAAATATATTGACTCAAGAATATTTTAATTTAATAAACTTCTTTTCTCTTTACTATAACTGTAACCTATCCAAGACAATCAAAACCCTTCTTCCTAGTAACATCAAATCACTTACCAATTACTTAATAAAAGAAGCAGAGACAAAAGAAACAAAAATAATCCAAAAACAAACTACAGAAAATTATTTTCTAAACAAAATACTTCCCTATCTATATACTAATATTGAAAACAAAAAACAAACTCTCATACTGTGTCCAACAGTAGATCATGCAGAATATATAGAAAATAATTTAAAAAATATTTTTGAAAACTTATTTAATATAAACAAGCAAACCAATTTAAATAAAACCTGGCAAGCACTACTTGCTAATCAATCTTGTATAATAATAGGAAATAAAAAATCAATTTTTTTACCTTTTTCTAATTTAGCTAATATAGTAGTAGTAGACTATGATAGTGACTACTATAAATCATGAGATCAAAAACCATATTACAACACAATTACTTTAGCTAAATATTTATCCAAACAAACTAATTCTCAACTAATTATCCAGACAAATGAGTTTTCATATCTAAAACTAAAAAACCAAAACTACATCCTAATCAAACCAGAAAAAAAAGACATACAAACAGATATAATTATTCATAAAAATACAACTAACAAATCAGAACAACAAAAACATATATCCCCCTTAATTCAAAAACAATTAACAAAAAAATCAATTATTTTCTTAAATAACAAAAACTTTGCCAATGCTTTGATTTGTCCTGACTGCAACACAATAGTCAAGTGTGAAAAATGCAATACCCCACTATCAATCAACAAAACTCAAAAAAAGCTAATTTGTCCTAGCTGTAATTCAAAAATAGATATCCCAAACAAATGTCCTAACTGTAATAACATCCTACTAGAGACAATTGGCTTTGGTATTGATAAAATAAAAAAAGAACTAGACAACTATCTAATTCTCACAAAAGATACAAAAAACAAACAAGAAATAATCCAAAAGTTTAATGAAACTAACAAACACCTTATAGGCACTCAAGTAATATTTGATCCTAATATTATAAATACTGACCTAGTTGTTTCTTTATCCCTAGACCATTTATTCATATTTCCAGAATGAAACCAAGAGGAAAAAATAATCCAATATCTTCTCAAATTAAAAAATAAAACAAACAAGAAATTAATTATCCAAACATATTTTAAAAATACAAAAATATTTTCAAATTTTAAAGGAAATAAAATAAAAGAAATATATACACAAAATCTAAAAATTCAAAAACAACTAAACTACCCTCCTTTCTCCCAACTTACTAAAATTTCTTTAAAAAACAAAAATAAAACAAAACTAGAAGTAGAAGTATTTAACACATACAAAACACTACAGAACCTCATCAATAAAAACAATCTACAAAATATAATAGAAATATCAAAACCATATCCAATACTAAACGAAAAAGAAAATGATTTCTATATATATAATATTCTCATTAAAACAATCCTTGCAAAAGAATACTTAATAAAGCCATCAGATCTTAAAAAAAGAAACTTTCTTTTAAACAAGCTAGATAAAAATTGGAAAATAGATATTGATCCTATTTCTACAATATAAAAAACTACTTTACCCAGATAAACCAAGCTCCTGTACTCCCTGCCGTTATTCCACATTTTTTACTACTATCATCTTCTCCTCAATCAGTACCATCACTTTGATTATTATCCATTCCCCTATCATCAAAATCAACAGTAAAGTCACCTGTATCTCCACAAGAATCTTCACCTTCTAAATATCCATAACCATATTGATCACCTTCTGATAAATAACTATCAGTTAATAAATTTCTCCTGGCTGGTACAGGTATAGTTTGACCAGATCCATTTGCTTCTTCAAAACAAACACTTGCATCACTAGCAGAAGCAGTAATTTCAGTATATCAATCAACATTATAAAAAGCTAAATCAACATCCATTTCTGAACTACTGACATCTCTTTTACAAGAAAAACGTATATGATTTTCTCCACTTTCCATAACTCCACGCAACCCACTTCACACCCCGTTATTATGACTACTTGGTGACAAAGTTGCCAAATCATCAAAATAAGTAGTAATGGCTTGGTCATCCATAGTATTTGCATAAGTAGAAGCAACCAATGTTCAACCACCATTATCTGTCTCCATATCACAATACACACTATAAGAATTATCATCTAAATCTGGACTAATACTATACACTCCACTTTCTGAACTTGGATTATCTTCCAAAATAGACAAACAACTACTTTTTGTCATTTTAGACAGATAAGGAGTAACAACAGTACTACCTACTGTTCTTAACTCTACTCTATCAGCCCAAACACCAGAATCATTTAAGGATGTATCACTTGATTCAGTTAACCTAGCAATTAATTCAAAACTCCCTCCTGGAAAATATGAGTAATAATAATTCTCATCATTAACAGGATCAATTGGTAATGTAGTAAAGTATTTATTTTCAGAAGAAACTGAAAAATCTATTGGAACTCATCCATTACCATCTGTTTTTTGATAATCTAATAAAGACTTAATGCATATCCATACCCCGCAGCTAAAGCTGGTAAAGAATAACTAGAGCAAGCTGAGCTAGAATCTGACAGAGATATATACACCGTAGTCGCACTACCATAATCAGTAATTGTAGATCATGAATCTATAAACAATATTGCCTTATACAAAGCATGTATATCTGTAACCCTTGTTCCATCTCTTGATCTATTTAAAACTTTAGCTGGATTTAGTGCGAACAAAACAATAGATGCAAGTATCGCAAGCACAGCTATAACAATCATTAACTCAACCAAAGTAAATCCTCTTTTCATTATTATTTTTTATAAAATTTTAACAAATTTATTATAATGTTTTTTTACAAAAAAGACAAACATATTTTATTTTTTAAAAAAATTTCTTTTTCTAAAAATAATTACAAAAACCAATATACTATTAGCACAAACTAAATATAAAGGAAAAACCAAATTAGCAAGAGTATATTCTTGTATGGATAATATACTAAATACACTAGCTAATATATATACTAAATAAAAAAACCAATCCTCTGTACCTGGCTCTTTTCATGATTTTATAATAGTTGGGATATATGCAAAAGATCATGCAACTAATGTCATCAAAAGCCCAAATAAAGGACTGTTAGACACTATCCAAATAACCAAAGCTATCACAGCTCCTAACAAAACAAGTATATCAAACAATGATACTCCCCCAACACCTCTTTTTATTGATAAAATAAAAATTAAACAAGTACTTATCATAGCAATAAAAGCAACATATACAGAATTAACATCTCCTTGCACAGATAAACTAACAAATAACAAAACAAAAATTAAAAAAAATAAAAGTCTGGTCATCCTTTGAGGTTTAAAATATCCTTTTAAAATACTTTTTACACCAATAACAAGTCCTCATATACTAAAAACAACTGACATTATCAAAAATATATTTTCCATACTGCTTTGTTTACTTTTTTATTTTCATTTAGCATACTTGCCCCATACAACACAGTGAAACTCTCCAGTACTCAATCCTTTATCTAAAGCAATTTCTTTTAGCTTATTCTCACATTTTAAATATAATTTCCTATCAGTAATTCCCCTAACTGTCTTATAGTCTGGGTTAGGTAGTTCGGGAAAATACAAATCTCTTAAAAATCTAGTTTCTCAAACATCTATAGGTATTACATCGTCATAACCAATCTTATTTAATAAATAAGATGCACTTTTATAAGAAAAACCCAAAACACTATCTACTACAGTATCTCTAAGGTGAACAGCATTTTCCCTGCCATTAAACATATCCTCTAATAATTCTTTAGTAAATTCTTGTCCCTCATTTGTCTGTCATCACTGTATAAACCCAACAACCCTTTCTCTTCTTTGATTAGGTCAATGCAATTTAAAAAAAGCAGTTTTAATTTCTTGTTCTTTTTCATCTAGCTCTTCTTTTTCAAAAACATTTAATAATTTATCTGGTTTTAGAAAATCTTCTCTTTTTAGCAACCTATAGAACTTATCGGCTATCATGGCTCTTTCAGCGCCAGACAATAAACAATAAATAAAAACATTAAAAATATCTGATTCATCATTGATCTCAAACTGTTGCTCTTTTCACAATCTTTTACCTACAGTAATATCAAAATCAGTAATATTTCACTTATCTTCATTACTTTGCTCAAATCCCTCTAAACACTGGTCTTGTTTATTTTTCATATTAATTAATATATTTTATTAAATCACAACTATTATCCACAACAATAATAAATGGAAAATTTGATCAATTGTTATTATTAGTAAATAATACAAATGCTCTGGTACATTTTCCAAAGTAATCTTTTTAATATTTTTCATTATCCACACCAAAAAAGATCTTTTATCTAAAATTACATGCACTAAGAAAATAGCAATTAATCACAAAAAATTTATTTTAAAAATAAAAAAAGGTATAATAAAAAATGATGTATAAACTAAACAATGACTCAATAAGTATTTCCAACTCTTTATTTTATTAGTAGCTTGATCATATGTCTGAAAAACCCAATCAGCAATAAAGTGTACAAACATCAGTCAAATAAAAACTACAACATTATTCATAATCTATTTTATTTTTACAACACATCTATTATAAATAAAAAAACAATTTTTGTAAATTAAAAATAGCTATTAAAAAAATTAAAACATCTTAATTTGTATCAAGAATTTGCAGGGGTGATAGGACTCGAACCTACAACCTGCGGTTTTGAAGACCGTTGCTCTACCAATTGAGCTACACCCCTATACATATATAACAATATCATATTTTTTAAAAAAATTAAATACAAACTAATAAAAAACAGTATATATACTATCTCGTTTTTTAATTATATTATTTTATTAGTTTTTTATATATATCTAAATAATATCATTTTTTTTAAACAAAATCACAAATAAAAATAAAATTGCTGCGAGACTTGGACTCGAACCAAGATAGTGGGCTCCAGAAACCCAAGTCCTACCATTAGACGATCTCGCATAAACATATATAATATATCATATTTTTATAAATAAAAAAATGGGCTTAGCCCATTTTCAAAAAAACTCTTTTATTCTAAATTATCATAATAAAGCATACTACTAAATGGAACAAGTCTTAAGAAAAAATCTTTAAATGCACCTTCGTCTTTATCCATCTTTCTCTGTATGTACATACCATTCTCTTCATCAATCTTAAATGTATACACACTCCCATCTACTTCTCCGTCTAAATATATTGCTCTTGCATCTTGATTAGGCGCCTTATGAAACTTAATTTCTTTCAAAATAGGATCAAAATTAATAACAATATATTTTTTCAAATCTTCTGTGCTAAATTCTAAAATAATTTCAGCAATTTGATCATCATTTAAATCTAATATGTTCCTAACAATTGGATTCTCTTCTACCTCAAAGTCAAGCCCTAAAGGTTTAAAATCATACAAAGAAACTTTATTTTCATCATCAGGACCATATACATATACCTGAGCCTTCTCTTTACTCTCTAAATTAGTAAATAACAACATATAGTAATTATCTTGTCATGGAAAAACTTGTTGTGTATATTTACCTACAGATAAAACAGATTCTTCATCAAAACCTAATTTTTCTAAATCCATATCTCTAGGGTCTCAGTTTCCCATATCTTTATTAAACATCCCCTTAAACCCTACACTTAAAACAAATAAAACTAACAAAATAATCAACCAAATAATGTATGTTTTTATAATTTTTGAATTATTTTTCATAATAAATATTTATTTTTAGTTTAAATTATTAAATACTTGTTGTAAAGTTAAAGAAAGAACCTTCTCGTCCTCTATATTAGTTACCCCTGGATACTTCCAGGCACTAATAATAATTACTTGATAATTATTTTTCAGAACAATCTCATATTCATTATCACTAATTAGCTTATATACTTCTTTAGCATCTTTAGTCTCTCTGTTGATTATCTGATACATAACCCATATCTCATAAGGATTCTTAACTTTATCCTTCTTCTTCATTGCAGCATATGTATCTTCACACACCCCTACTTCAATTCTCTGAGGGTCTCGTAAAATATTAAGTACATTTGTTTTAGATACTCCATACTGAGACATCTTAAGCTGAACATGATTAGTTCAATAATATTTACCTGATAAATTTTTATTCTTTATTTCTTTCATTTTCGATACATATAAATTTTAACTAATATTTTTTTTAATTGCAACTGTTTTATTCAATTATCTCCTTATTTAAGTTTAAAGAAATTTTATTTAAATTGCAAACAAAAAAGAATGGTTTCCCATTCTTTTTCTAAAAACCTATTTAAGAACAATATGACTGACCCTCACAGCCATCCTCTATTTCCTCTACATCTTTTATCCCTTCTACAGGCTCCATATCTTCTATTGGCATAAATGGAGTAGGTGTATCATACTTTACTTCTTTATTTAAAGGAATATCAGCATTATCCATCTCTATTACGGATACTTGGCTAATTCAATCATCAAACCCTAAAAATGTGATCTTATTTGAATTTAATAATTCCTCATATATATTTCACCAGTTCTGTCTAGTCCCACCCAAATATGCATGGGATACCACTATCATTGATTCAGGTTTTTGCTTAATTGATTCATTTAAAATTCAAGAAAAATCTTCATGTGTAGCTCCTCTAGCTCATAAACTATAATCACACAATGATCCATGCCCCATGTTTTCAAAATCAACATTAGATACTGAAATTATTTTTACATCATATTCATTTGGGGAATATACTACTGCCTCTACTCCTTTGGTTCCCCTAGCAAGAATATATTCTATACCTAAACTATCGGCAACCTTTAGAGTATTCTCGTCATATGCAAAATATCTAGATCCAAAAACTCTCATATCTTTACCAGTAACTTCTTTAACTAAACCCTGTGCTTCTTGCAAATAAGTATATTGTTCTTCATAAGGCATACCTCAAAAAGGAGCAACATCATACCCACCAGCAATCTCATATCCCTTATCAGATAATCTTTTAAAAACTTCTGGATTCTCTTTTAAAACATTATCCTGTACCTTAACTAAAGCACTAATTCCTCTAGAATCAAGTTCTTTTTCTCAATTAAGTACTCCATCAATATGCTCAAACTCAATA
>JAQVPP010000002.1 GCA_028702045.1 Minisyncoccota bacterium | reverse complement strand
GTTGAGATTTGTTTGGTTTTAGTCTTTTTTAACTTTGACATTGGTATCTTTAAGTCCTGAAACAATAGTTCTGAAACTTGTTTAGGTGACTTTAGGTTGATTTCTTTATTAGATAATTTGAAAATTTCTTTTTTAGTTTCTTCTATTTGCGGAGTAATTTTATCAATTAGCTCATTTAATTTCATAATATCAAGAGATATGCCATTTTTTTCCATTAAAGCTAATACTTTAATTAATGGACTATCTATAAAATCATAAATATCTTGAAGATTTGATTTGTTTATTTCTTGCTTGATATGTTCATAAATATCATTAATATTAATAAATATATCTTCTATATTATTACTTAATGTACTAGTATATTTTTTACTTAAGTAACTTAGATCAAAACTACTCTTATCACTATTAATTAATCACTCATATATTTTTAAATCCTCAAATTCAAAATCGTTTAACTCATATTCCTGATAAAGAACTTTAGCATCAAAAGTGATAATAATTTTATTTTTAAATAAGTTTTGTAAATCAAAAGAAGAAACATTTTCTTTTTTTATTTTATAATAAACATCATTAATCAAAAAATAGAAATAGTCAAAAGTTCTTTCTAAATACTTACCACTACTGTTTAGGTAACAATATATGGTATCAGAAGAGTCACTAATTTCCTCAAGAGAAGAAATTTCTGAAAAACTTGTATTTTGTGAAGATTGGGTAGGCTGCGTATTGATGAAGTTTTCCTGAATCTGTTTAATTAATGAAATAAAACCAAATTGCCTAAAAGCAGACATAGCTTCTTGTGGGTTTTCTATAAAAAATAAAGAATCATTTAATTTAAAATTAAGGTCAAGATTGGTAATAATTGTTGATAATTGTTTAGAGAACAGGGCTTCATCTTTATGTTCTAAAAATTTAAGATAAATCTTTTTTTCCTTATCTGGAATAAGCGGATCATTTACAATCTGATCTCCTTCTTTGATGATATTTTCAATTGAATAATGTTTTTTTAATAATTTTTGAGCAGAAATGTCACCAAGTCCCTTTACTCCAGGTATATTGTCTGATGGATCTCCTTTGATTCCTTTATAATCAACAAACTGTTCTACTTCTATGTTGTATCTTTCCTTGAATTTAGGTATGTCATAGATAATACTATCTTTGATTCCTTTTTTTAAAGTTCAGATAGTCACATTTTCTTTTAAAAGTTGAAGTAAGTCTAGATCTCCAGTAACTATAGTAATATCTAGGTCACCATTAATTTGATTAACCAGTGATCCTATTACATCATCAGCCTCATAACCCTCTTGTTCATAAATAGGGATATTTAGTTTATTAAGTAATTCCTTAACTAAAGGTATTTGGTCATATAGATTGTCTGGCTGTCTGATTCTAGTGGCCTTGTAGTCCTTAAAAACCTCGTGCCTAAAAGTTTTTTTAGCTACATCAAAAGTAGCAACTATATATTTTGGCTTTAATTCTTTAAGAGCTGAAAAAAGTATCATAAAAAAACCATATACAGCGTTAACTGGTTTGCCTTGTGGGGAAACTAGTGATGTAATGGCGTGGTAAGCCCTGTGAACTAAGGCATTACCATCTATTATGACAAATTTTTCTTTCATTATTACATTTTTTGTTTAGGTTTTATGTTGATTAAATTAAAACAAATCTCGAAAGCAGTCTTCACTGACTTAATCAAATTAAGGCGAGCTTGTTTTAGTTTGAAATTAGATTTTAATATATTGTGATTAGTATAAAATGCATGGAATGTTTTAGATAATTCAATTAAGTATGAGGTTAATAAATGAATCTGGTAATTATTGGAAACTTCTTCAATTAAATCAGGTAATTTGATAATTAATTTCATTAATTTTATTTCCTCTGGTTCTTGTAATATATCTAGATTCTTATAGATATTAAATTTGAAAAAATTCTTTTTTAATATACTACATATACGTGCATATGCATATTGAGTATAGAAGACTGGATTTTTTTCAGATTGTTCTTTAGCTAAATTCATATCAAATATAAGATGCTTGTCTATACTTCTTTCTAAAATAAAGAAGTTGGCTGCATCAAGAGAAGCAGTGTTTACGAAATCCTCTAGAGTATTGAAATTACCTTTTCTTTTAGACATCTTCTCTCCTCCTTGTAAAGTTAAGAACTGCATTAAAAGAATATCAAGATTGGAGTGTAGGTCAATAACTTGTTTGGACTTAAAGTACTCCATCATTGTCTTTAGTTGATTTGCTTCTGAGTAATGATCTGCTCCAAATATGTCTATAACTTTATCAAATTTTCTGTTAACAAATTTCTTGTATGAATTAGGAAAACTATCTGAAAGAGTTTTGATATTAGCACCAAACTTATTTAAATGGTAAACAATATCAGTGAAAAAGTATGTATGAGTATTATCACTTCTCATAACTACTCTATCCTTGTCATCATTAAATAGAGTTGTTTTTAAAAACAAGGCTTTATCTTTTTCGTAAATAAGTTTTTGTTTAAGAAGGAAACTAAAAGTATCTGTTGATCATAAAAAACTTTCACAAAAATAGTTATCAAAATGAATATTGCATTGGTTATTAAGTGCTTTTTTAATTTTTTCTAAATTAATATTTGCTGCTAAGCGTCCAATTGTTATTTCAACTAATGTTCTTTTAGTATTTTTATCAAGATCTGGAATATCTTTTAATTTTTTCTCATATTTTAGCGCAGCATCTTTTACTTCTTTAGCTAATTCAGTTAAGTGATCTCCTTTGTATAAATTATCTTCGCTGTACTCAACTTGTGGATCGATGTTTAGTATTTTTAAAAGAGTAACACCCAAATGAAAAATCTGATTACCTTTGTCATTTACATAATACTCTTTAGTAACATCATTCCCTGTAAATTTCAAAATATTAGCTAAAGCATTACCATAGAAGGCTCCACGAGCATTAGCTATGGTAAGTGGGCCTGTTGGATTAGCTGAAACAAACTCAACTTGTATTTTTTTATTTGTTTTTGGATAAGATATTTTATTTTTTGGGAAACTTAATATATATTTGTTTAAAAAATTCCTATTAATATTAAAATTTAAGAAGTTATTTTTTTCAAAAACTTCAGAAAAATATTGTTTTTGACTAAATAAGTTAATTATTTTTTCTGCTACAACTTTAGGAGGTATATTTATTTGTTTTGAAATAGAAAAACAAATATTGGATGAGTAATCACCAAAACTTGTTCCATAATTTATTTCAAAAGAAATAGCGTCTGTATTTAAATTTTTAAATTCAGTTTCTTTTAGAGTGTTACAAATATTTAATAATTCTGTTTTAATTATTTGCTTCATTGATAGATTCTATTTCTTGTTTTATTTGATCAAGACTATGATAACCTAATAGTTGTTTTACTATTTCTCCATTTTTAAAAATGAACATATTAGGGATGCTGGATACTTTATATTTAGCAGCTAAAACTTGATTATCTGCAGTATCTACATTGACCTTAACTACTTTGATTATATTTTCTTGGCTTAGTTGTTCTAGAATTGGAGTAATCATTTGACATGGACCACATCATGGTGCCCAGAAGTCAACTAAAACCATTTCACTTGAATTTAAAACTTCAGTTTCAAACTCATTGTTTGTTATTTCTTTCATATTACTTTGTTTAAATTTGTATATATATTATATCAAATTATTTTAAAAAATCAAAAAGAATTGTAAATATTTATATTTGTTGTTTGTATGACGTTGCATTATATGGTATAATAATACTAGAATCTTAAAATTTACGGAGGATAGTATAATGTCTTTATTATATAAACTGATAAGAAAACTGATAAGAAATATATTTAAAGTTATTTTATTATTAGGAATAACTTATGCTTTTTATGAAATTTTGTCGCATTGTTTAGACTTCTCGTTGTGGCTTGTTTGGTTTATTAGTGGTTTAATTGTAGTAATTATATGTTTTTTAATAAATATATATCCATGCTCAATAAAGGAGGATTGATAAATGATTTTTTGAATTTGTTTGATTAAGAAATTAAAAAAAGAGGATAAAAATCCTCTTTTTTTAATAAAACTTATTTGTTATATTTTTAGTTTTTTATATTCTTTAATAATACGAGGAAGTTCCATAAGATTGTCTTTATTAATAAGGTTAAATAATTTTTTGTCTGATAAACCTTCAAGCTTATAGTCAATTAACATGTCGCCTAAATAATTTGCACAAATTGCATCAACTATTGTTTCTGTTTCAGTGTGCGTTAATTTAAATTTATTTACTAAACTTTTTTCAATACCAATATGAACTATTTCATGAATAATAGTATTTCATGGGTTTTGATAAAATTCTCCCTTTTCATTTAATGTTATTAGCACGATACCACACTGAAAAATATATGATCCACCAGCACCAAATGCTGTTAATTTCACTTTATATTTTTTAAAAATTTTGAATTTTCATTTTTTTAACTTTTTCATTCTCTGGATAGCTTTTTCAATTAATTCAATATTTTCATTAATTTTTTTTATTCCTTTTTCAAAAAAAGTTGGGTCATATATTTCTTTTTTGAATATATTTTTGACTTCTTCTAGGTTTAAAGATTTTAATAAAGAAGGGTTTTTAGAAATATTTAAAAAAAATGGATGATCAGGAAGTGCAACTTCATATCCATATTGATTAAAAAAATCCATATCTTTTAATAAAAACATTAGATAATCAAATTCCTCATCTATTGTATTGGCAATAACTAAAACATGTTGTTTTGGTTTTTTTCACATATTTACTTAATTATTTTTTTAATTTTTGGATTAAGCCTTGTTGCAAATTCATAAGTATAGTTATCTGATAGTTTTGATAATTTTTCAATAGATATTTCTTCATTAATTAGGGTTACTGTATCATTAACTGAGCAATCAATATTAGTAAGATCAATACAAATCATGTCCATAGAGATATTACCTAGTATTTTAGCTTTTTTATTATTAACTAACACATAACCCAAGTTAGATAATTTTCTGGTATATCCATGCCAGTAACCTATGGGACATATGCCTATTTTTGAATCTCTTGTTAATGTATAAGTGCCTTTGTACCCTATAGTCTCTCCTTTTTTCACATATTTAATTTCAGAAATAATAGTATGCCAAGAAAGTACTGGTTTTAATTTAAAAACTTTTTCAAATTTTTTCTTTTTTTCAAGAGAAGGATATATTCCATATAGGCCAAGGCCAATACGTGTCATGTCATATCTCATATTAGGATAAAGAAAAGTGGCCTCTGTGGCTATGAGATGAGTTAATATATCTTTAAGATTAAGGATGTTTAACATTTTTTTAAAAAGATTGTTTTGTTTTATAGAAATTTTTTTAGAGCTAGCCTTGAGTAAATGAGAATATATACCTGTAATATTAAGATTATTTGGTTTTGTATTTAAAATTTCTTTTAACTTAAGTATATCTGTTTCCTGAAAACCTTGTCTATGCATACCAGTATCTAGTTTGATATGAATATTTAGTTTATGTTTTTTTGAAAAATTAATTGCATTAGTTAAATTTTCAAAAGAAGAAATAGTTAATTCAATATTATTTATAGAAGCTTTTTTAAAAGAATCTTTTTTTGTATAACCTAAAATAAGAATAGGTTTTTGAATTTTATTTTTTCTTAAAAAAACAGCTTCAGCTATAGAATCTACTATAAAATAATCAATATTTGCTTTGCTTAAGATATTGGCAATTTCTAAAAATCCATGCCCATATGCGTTAGACTTAATAACTCCTCCTATTTTATTTTTGGATAATTTTTTAAAAATATGAAAATTATGAAGAAGGTTTTGTTGGTTTATTTCTATTCAATTTCTGTAATCAGTGTTCATAATTATTTTTGATTTTCTAATTTTTCAATCATTTTCCAGGTTATTGTTTTATATAGAGAATATTTTTCCCCTAATTCTTTTTCTCTAATTTTAGAATTATTTTTTAAAATACTGTGAAAATACTTATTTCTGTCATGTTTAAATTCTTCAAGTTTTTTAAAATCTTCTTTTGAAATAATTTTTATTAAAAAAAGATCGCTAATGATATTATCTAATGAATAATATTTTTCTCTTTTTTTATATAAATTAGTGAATCTTTTTTCAATATTTTTTAAAGCCAAATTGTACAAAACACCTTCTAATAAGGTGCATTGAATTAAAAAAGCTTCAGTTTTTTCTGTTTCATGGGTTTTGGGATGTTGATATGAGTAATGATAGGATGCTTTTAAAAATAATTCTTTTATATCCTTAATATTAGTCATTTGTATAGATTATTCAAAAACAGGTTTTCATTTTTTTAGTTCTTCTTGTTGCATTTTGTCAGCCTCTTTATTATTAAGAGCTATTTTGTATTGGAAAAAGACACCTTCATTGTTTGTTCCTTTATGGTTCCATATATCCTCTTTCATTCCTCCGTTTTTTATTTTCCAAAATAAAATAATATCTTCTTTTTTATTTAAGATACGGTAAATACCTGGCTTGTTGTTGGGTATTTTTTCTATATTTTCTAGAGTTAATGGAATTTTTTTTGAAAATTTTGTTTGACTCATAATAATTATATATATTTTAATTAATTTTATAAAAATAATAATTTTTTGTCAAATAAGCTTAATTTAATTTATCAATTTCTTGATTAATTTGATCATCTTCTATTTTTGAAAAAATAGGTTGAATGTCATCTGTTCTTTTAATTTGTTTAATATTATCTTTAATTTGAGAGATAATATCATCTTTTCAATAATCTATTTGTATATTTAACATTTGTTCTATTTTTTCTGAACTTTTAATTAATAGAGGTTTGATAAAAATATCAATAGCAACTAAAAGATAGAAACAATCTATCATTGTTTGATTAAATTCATCAATATTATCTTTATTTTTCCATGGAGCCTTAATTGATAAATATTTATTTGAAAAATCAATTAATGAACAAAAATTATTAACATAATTTTTAATTTCAACTTTTTCAAGAGAAGTACATACCTTATCTTTTGTTTCTTTTATTTTATTAATTACTTCATCGCTGGCAGGTATATTAGGTATTTCGTAATCCTTAAACAACTTTAAAATTCTGTTAACCAGGTTGCCAAAATTTGAGTTAAGGACATCATTAATTTTTTGCTGAAAATCTTTTCACATAAAGTTAGCATCATTTGCCTCAGGACAAATAGAAGCTAAATAAAAGCGAGTTTGGTCTAGGCCATAAGTATCTACCATGTATATATTGCTAATAGTAATCCCTTTGCTTTTGGAAAACTTCTTATTCTCAAGGTTTAGGAAATTATTAACACTCAAAACATCAGGTAAATTGATATCTGGGTTATATAAATGAAGTTGTGCTGGCCAGAATAATGTGTGGAAGACTAAATTATCCTTACCCATGAAATAGTATTGCTTACAATTTTTGCTAAATCAAAAATCAGTATACTTATCTTTTAGTAATTCTTTGGTAGCTGAAAGATAGCCAATAACAGCCTCAAATCAAACATATATTCTCTTGTTTTCTATGTTATCTATTAGAAGGTCTTCTGGAATATCATTTTTGGGAATCTCTATGCCTCAGTCCATATCTCTTGTGATTGGTCAAGGCTTTAGCCCTTGATCAAGTCAAGCCTTTGTTTCAGACTGGACCCAGTCTTTCCAATTATCTTTGTATTCATTAAAATACTGTTTAAGAAAATCTTCAGCCTTAGATCAGTCCATGTAATAGTGCTCTGTTTCTTTTAAAATAACAGGACTATTGGTTAATTTACTTATTGGATCTTTTAGTTCACTTGCTTCTATAATTTTGTTGCAGTTATCACATTGATCAGCACTAGTTTCTTGATTACAAAATGGACATATACCTTTTACATATCTATCTGGTAAGAATTTATTTTCTTTTTGACTAAAAAACTGAACAGATGATTGTTTGAATATGTATCCCTTGTTAAGTAAAGTTAAGAAAACATCCTGGACTGTTTGCTTATGATTATCTGTAGTAGTTTTAGTATATATATCAAAATTAATATTTAACTTATCAAATATCTCTAAGTGAGTTGGGTAATACTTGTCTACTATCTCTTGTGGAGATATATTAGTTTTCTCTGCTTCTACTGTTACTGGCGTGCCATGACAGTCTGCACCAGAAACAACACAAACATTATTCTTAATTAATCTGTGATAGCGAGCAATAATATCTGCTGGAAGTAAGTAGCCTCCTGTATGTCCTATATGCAAATCTCCATTTACATATGGTCAAGCTGTAGCAATTAATATATTTTTCATAATAGATTATTTATAGTAAAGTTTTTCTGGATAATACCTTGCATCAAGTATTGACATGTTTGATTGCTTAACTACATAATACTGAACTGCTGCTCTGTAGGCCAAAACAGCATTTTCATTTAAAGGTAATAATATATCTATTTTATCATCAAAGTTTAAAATTTTAAAGGATTTTGGTGTTGTTTTGGAATATGCAATATTTAACTCAGGATTTTCTTTTAGCAAATCTTGGAAAATTTCAATTTCATTTTGTTTAAAATAAAAGATATTTGTCTTTATCTTGTCTATGTGAATATTGGGTAAATCAGATTCAGGGCAGTTACAAAAAATATATCCAAAAGAATCAATACAAGCAGTGTTTGTGTTATCTTTTACAGATAATACAGGAACTCTTTCATTTAAAACAATATTTAAATCTTTAAAAAATATATTTTTAGTGATTTTGATTTTAGAAATATTGGGAAAATGAGATAAAAGATCTTTTTCTAAATATTTTGTATTGAAAAACAAGATGTTTGGGAAGTTAAGATTATCATATAATATCTCTTCAACAAAAGAGTTGTGATAATTTCTTAAAAAAAGAGTAATCTCATTTTTGAATTTTTCAGAAGGAGTATTACCTAAGTTATGTACAAAAACTTGTTTAATATGAAAAACAGGAGAAAAAAATAAAATATATATTAAAAGAAGAATAAAAATTATTGAAAAAATAATTAATGTCTTGTTTAGAAATTTACTTTGCTTTATTCTTTGAGAACGATTTCTCACTTTATTTTGTGATTAATTTTTTATTTAAATATTTTTGTAGAACTTTTGGTATTTCTATATTACCATCTTTTGTCTGATGTTTTTCCATAATAGCTATGATGATTCTACCTAAAGCTATAGCAGTGCCGTTTAAGATATATGGATATTCTTTTTTATCCTTGTCTGTATACTTAATATTAAGGCGTCTTGATTGATAATCAGTACAATTAGAGCATGAGTGGGTTTCTCTGTACTCCTGTTGGCCATACATATATGTCTCTATGTCATAACTTTCATATTGAGGGTCTGCTAAGTCTTGAGCTCCATGTCTTAGTGTTCTATACTCAAGATCTAGGTCTGAAACAATTTGTTCTTCAATTGTTCTCATTAAATCATGTTCTTTTTTTGCGTTTTCCTTGGTAGTTATACAAATCATCTCTATCTTATCAAACTGATGAGATCTTAATATTCCCTTTGTGTCTTTACCATAGGAACCAGCTTCTTTTCTAAAGCAAGTAGAGAAAGATAAAAACCTCTTAGGTAATTCTTCTTTTTTAAAAGTTGTGTTAGCTAAATATGCTTCTATGATATGTTCTGAAGTGGCGATTAGATAAAGATCATCACTTACATTGTACACATCTTCTAATTCATCTTGATTATTTACATATCCAGTTTTCTCTAAAAATTCTTTTTTTATAAAAAATGGAGGAAGGATTGGTATAAAGCTTAAATCTTTTTGTATAATTTTGTCATATACAAACTGAATCAAAGCAAACTCAAGTAAGACTAGATCATTTTTTAAAAAACTAAAACGAGTACCTGATGTGTTACCTGCAGTGTCTGTGTCAATTAAATCTAGATTTTTACCCAAAACATCATGAGTAAGTGGAGTGAAATCAAACTGAACTGGATCCATTTGTTTTAAAATCTCCTCATCTTTAGTTGGCTTTGTATCTTGTGATACAAGGTTAGGAATAGTTTTTAAAAGATCTGTGTATTTATCTGAAATTGTTTTTAAATTTTCTTCAAGAGTTTTTTCCTTGTCTTTAAAAGAAGAAAGTTTTTCTTTTAGAGAATCATCTTTTGTTTTTAAAAATTCTTTTTCTGTTTCTGATTTATTGTGCTTTAAAGATTCAAATTCTTGTAAAATATTATTTTTTTCCTCATATATTGATAATACTTTATCAATTAAAGAAATATCGAAATTTCTTTTTTTGAGATTTTCTTTAACCAAGTCTGTATTTTCTTTTATATATTTAATATCAAGCATAATAGTTAATTATTTTTAATAAACGGAAAAGGTAAGACATCTTTAATTGAGGAAGTTTGCGTAAATACTGATATGATACGAGCAATGCCAATACCTAGACCAGCTGCTTGTGGCATACCATACTCTATGGCTTCGATAAAACTTTCATCAAGAGGATGAGCTTCAGAATCACCTTGTGATAGTTCTTTTTGTTGTTGCTCTAGTCTTTTTCTTTGCTCAACAGGATCATTTAATTCAGAAAAACCATTAGATATCTCCATACCATTAATTAATAAGTGGAACCTGGAGGCCTTAGTGTTATCTTCACAATATTCTTTAGCTAAAGGAGAAATCTCTAGAGGATGATTAATTAAAAATACTGGATCCTTAAGTTCATTTCTGTATAACTTAATTATTTCATCAGCTAGTTTTCCTTTGGATACATTATCTTCTACTTCTACATTTTTTGATTTTAGAAAATCAACAAACTTAGAGATATCATCTTTATCAAAATCAAGTTGTGATTTGTCAAAAATAAATTGATTAAATGTTATCTTAGGAAAAGGATATTTGAAATTTAAATTAATATTAAGTTTATCACAAAGATACTTAACTAAATCCTCAAGAAGTTTCATCAAGTCTTCCTTAGATGCATAGGCTTGATATAGCTCAAGCATTGTAAATTCTGGATTATGTTCTCTATCTATTCCCTCGTTTCTAAAACACTTCCCTATTTCAAAAATTTTCTCATAACCTCCTACTAATAGCCTTTTTAGGTAAAGTTCTGGGGCTATTCTTAAATATGCATCCATATCTAAGGCATTTAAATGAGTTTTAAAGGGCTTAGCTAATGCACCACCGTATTGAGGCTGGATAATAGGAGTTTCTACCTCTATAAAGCCATTTTCTGCTAAGAAATCTCTGGTTAATTTAATAATCTTAAAGCGCATGTCAAAGTTTTTTTTGACTTCACTATTCATGATTAAATCAAGATATCTTTTACGAATTTTCTCTTCCTCATCACTTAATCCATAAAATTCTGATGGTAATGGACTTAAACTTTTAGATAAAATTAAAAAATCAGTTAAGAAGATACTTGGCTCATCTGTTTTTGTTTTAAAAGCAGTTCCTGATATTTGAACAAAATCACCAATATCAAAATATTTTTTAAAAATATTAAACTTATCTTCTGATAAACTATCTTTTTGGATAACTACTTGTATATTATCAGACTCATCTTTTAAATTTAAAAAATTCAAAGACCCCATCTTTCTTAAAGACATGATTCTTCCTGAAATATTAATAGATTCTTGTGAGTTTAAAAAATTTGAAAAATTTGATTTTATATCAATAATCTTGTGAGTTCTATTTGATTTTTCTGGATATGGGTTAATATTTAACTCTCTAAGTTCTTTTATTTTTCTCAATCTTTCACTTCTTATTTCATCAAAACGGCTCATTTTTATTTTTTTATTTTATTTTTATTATATATTAAAAAAATATAAAAGTCAAAAAGAAATAAGTAAAAAATACTAAAGACCTTGTTCAAAATAATAAAATGTGGTATGGTTGTAATAGAACATCAACATCTTAGGAGGATTATATGAACAATATAGATACATTTACTACTCTAATTTCTTTGAATCTTGCAGCATTAGTTGTGGGGTTCGTGGCGGGATTTCCATTGTGGTTTAAATTTTTGCTTCTAGTTTTATCCATTTTTTTAATTTCTTGTTTAGTTGTTTATTCAAGAAAATATAAAAAAATTATGGAACAAGTATCCAAACAAATATATTATCCTTATAAAGGTATAATTATTGAACATGAAAAAAACAATTTATTTGTCGTTAAAAATTATGATGATAAAGATTTTAATTGGAAAATAATTTCGTATATAAAAATAGGGTCTAATAAAATTTATGTTAGCAAAGATAAAAATTTCAAAAACAGCAAAGAAATTTTGCTAACAAATTTAGAGAATCTAGAAAAGATTCTAAATGAAGAAAGGGGTTTGTAATGAAAATATCAGAAATGTTTTCGATATTAATAGTAATATTTTCAATAGAAAGCGTTATTTTTAATAGCTATATTTTTTTAATTTTGGCCATGCTCTCGTGGGTATTATTTATTTTAATAGATATTTACGAGACCAAGATTTCAAAAAACAAATCTATTGTAGAAAGGGATTTTTTTTACGCCTTTGAGCGCTTAAAAAGTCCATATATTGTAAAACAAGAAGGAAAAACTCTACAGGTTTGTCTTGCATATCACATACCTGTGGTGTTAGTAGAAGTAAAAATAAATTTATTTTCTGTAAGAATTAATTTTAAAGATGGGTGGGCAAAAAATGTTACCTTTATCTTTAAGATAAAGAATTTAACAAGAAATAATTTTGATTATTTCTTATTTGGTCAATTAGACCAAATACAAAAGGAGTAAAAAAATGAACAAAAAAAGGAGGTTGAAAAACCTCCTTTTCTATTAAAAATCATTCATTTCTTTATCATATCATTCTTTATATCTTGTCTCTAAGATTTGTTTTTTCCTGTTAATCTCATCCTCTTTATCCTGAAGTTCTTTGGTAATTAGTTCTGGGTGATTTTTAGAATAATAAAGATATATTGCATCAGTTAAAGCATCTATACCAATTAATGAGCAATGAATCTTAATATCTGGAAGACCATGTAGTTCATAAACAAGATCATTATTTTTTAACTCAAGGCATTCTTTTAAAGTTTTCTTTTTAATTATTCTAGCTAAAGCTTCTGAAGATGCTATGGCCGCTACACATCCAAAAGTCTTGTATTTGACATCCTTAATAAATTCCTGATTCTTTTTATTTTTTGCAATTTTAAGATAGATAGCCATAGTGTCACCACAGTGTAAGCTACCTGCTGTACCTATTGTGTCTGGATTTTTCATTTGTCCAGAGTGTTTAGGTCTTTTAAAAAATTTTAAAACTTTGTTACTATATTGCATAAAATTATTTAGATATTTTTCTTAAATTAGTTACACACTTAATAAGAATCTTTAAAAATATGTCTATATCTTGTTGAGAAGTAAATCTTCCCAAGCTAATTCTTATTGATGATTGGATTTCATTTGGACGAAGTCCTATAGAAAATAAGGTTGAGTCTGAAATTGAATTTATTGCGCAAGCAGATCCTGTAGATACTCCTATATTATTGTAGTCTAGAGTAAAGGCTAGTGTCTCTCCTTCTACATTATTAAATCTGACATTAACAACATTATTTAATTGAAGTTTTGGATCTCCATTAATAAAAGATTCTGGTATTTTTTTTGTAATTTCTTTTATTATGAGCTTTTTCATTTTTTTATACTTTTGATCATCTTTTTTCATTCTTTGCAAAGCTAACTCATAAGCTTTGTAAAAAGCATAAATAGCTGGTAAATTTACGCTACCTGCACGAATACCAAACTCATGTTCTCCTCCGTGAAAGAGTGGTTTTATCTTTACTCCTTTTTTGACATAGAGTAGCCCTGCTCCTTTTGGGCCATATATTTTGTGAGATGATGCAGTAAGCAAGTCAATTCCCATATCTTTTATGTTAATTGGCATGTGACCAAAGGCCTGAGTGGCATCAATATGAAGATAGATAGGAGTTTTGTTTCCTTCTTTAACTCTCTTTTTTCTTTCTTGATTAATTATTTTAACTATATCACTAATTGGTTGTATAGTACCTAATTCGTGATTAACATAATTAAATGAGACTAAAAGAGTATTTTCTTTAATTAATGATTTAAAATGATCTAAATCAATTAATCCATTTTTATCTGCAACAGCTATTGATACTTCGTGATCTAAGTCTTTTAGATATTTGGCTGCTTTAGTTGTTGAAGAATGTTCAATATTGGAAATAATTAAATGTTTTTTTTCTGAAGTAAAGTTAATTACACCTTTTAATGCTAAGTTATTGCTTTCTGTTGATGATGAGGTGAAAATAATTTCTCCAGGAGAAGTTTTAAGTTTTTCGGCAAAACCTTCTCTTGATTTTTCTAATAAATCTTTAGCTTCTTGTCCTTTTTGATGTATGGACTTGGTGTTAGCATAAAACTTATTAAGTGTTCTACTGAGTAACCTTAAAATTTGTGGATCAATAGGGGTTGACGCACCATTATCTAGGTAAATAAATTTCTTGGCTTTCTTTATATTAATTATTTTTTTCATTATATCTTTGGCGTTTAAAACCAGTTCCAGCAGGAATTAGTCTTCCAACTATTATGTTTGCTTTAAGACCTGATAAATCGTCTACTTTACCTTCTGATGCTGCTTTAATTAAAGCAAAAGATGTTTCCTCAAATGACGCAGCTGATAAGAAACTATCTGCATTAAGAGCTATCTTTTTAATACTGGAAAGTAGTCTTTGAGCTTTAGCAGGAGTTTTATTCTCCTTTCTTAATTTATTATTTTCTTCTACAAAGCGCTTGATAGATACAACTTCACCTAAAACAAAAGTTGAATCTCCACACTTGGTGATTTTAACTTGACTAAACATCTTGTTGATAATAATTTCAAAATGTTTTTCGTGAATATCAATAGTAGCAAGTAAGAATATCTGAAGAATCTCATCCTTGATATATTGTTGAGCTTTACTAAGTCCTGCTAATCTGTAATATTCTTTAATATTAACTGGACCTGTAGTAAGTTTATCTCCTTTTTCTATAATATCCTTTTCTTTAACTAAAATAGTTTTATCTGCAGGAATCTTATACTCATAGGTTTGACCTGGTTCTAAATAAGGAGATTGACTTTGCTTTTTAATATATTTTCTATATTTTGGATTCTTTTCTTTTTTAAGAATTTCTAAAATTATTAAATGACTAGAATCACTTAACTTGTTAATTGATTTTACTTTAGCATCAAACTCAGATAAGATTGCTTCTTTTTTGTCATATGTTCTACATTGGAAAATACCCTCAATATATGGGAGACCCATAGTGATATCTCCATCTGAAACAACTCCTCCTGAGTGGAAGTTGGATAAAGTAAGCTGAGTACTATTTTCTCCAATAGATTGAGCAGCTAATATACCTACTGCTTGACCTAATTTAACTGGTTGTCATGTAGACAAATCTACTCCGTAACACTTTTGGCAAATACCATCTGGACACTTACATGATAATGGAGAAAATACTCTAATTGATTCTATTTCTTTATTATCATTTATTTGTTGAGCTATATCTTTGGTAATTAGTGTATCCTTTTTAAATAGAGTCTTGTTATTGATTTTAATATTCTTAGCTAAATATCTTCCGGCTATTTTGTCATTGAAGTCTTGAGTTAAGTCTCTATTTGAGTGACGCTTTATTTCTATACCATCTTTATCTTTACAATCTCTCATTTTGATTATGACATCTTGGCTAACATCAACAAGTTTTCTGGTTAAATAACCTGATTCTGCAGTCTTAAGAGCTGTATCAACTAAACCTTTTCTTGCACCATGGATAGCATTAAAATATTCTGAAACATTAAATCCATTTTTGTAATTAGAAAAGATAGGTAACTCTACTTTTTCACCTGTTGTTTTAGCTACGATACCTTTTACACCTACCATTTGATTTAATTGTCCATATGACCCTCTAGCACCAGACTTAACTAATGTCATTAATGAGTTATTTGGTAAAGCATCTGACTCAAGTAATTGTTCAATTTTTTGAACTGTGGCAATAGTTTCTTCTGAAATTTTAGAAACTTTTTCTTCTTTAGACAAAAGACCTTCCTCATATTGCTCAATAACTTTTTCGTTAAATTTAATATTTTCATTAACTAAAATGTTTTTCTCTTCTGGTTCAATAAAATCACTTAAGGATAATGATATGCCCGATTTGGTTGCATAATTAAATCCAACATTTTTTAATTCATCAAGAAGTTCACTACTCTTTTCAAATCCATACTTATCAATAAGTATATTGATTAAAGTTTTACAATTCTTTTTTTCAAAAGCTTTATTTTGAAATGGAAAATCAGCTGGTAAAATATTATTGAAAATAACTCTACCAGGAGTAGTATTTTCTAAAACATCATTAATTTTAACAAATATATTTGTCCATAGATCTATATATTTATTTTCTAATGCTAGTAGAACTTCATTTTTATTGGCAAAATATTTTTCTGGTTCTTTTTTATACTTATCATGTGTTAATCAAAAACAACCTAAAGTAATATCTTGTGATGAAGTCATGATAGCCTTACCGTCTGCTGGCTTTAATAAACCTAAATGAGATGCCATTAATTTTTTAGTTTCTTCTTGAGTTTCTTTGGAAATAGGAAGATGAACTGACATCTGATCTCCGTCAAAGTCAGCATTAAATCCTGCACAAGAAAATGGATAAAGCTGGATAGCTGAACCTTCAATTAGTATTGGTTGGAATGCCTGAATACTTAATTTGTGTAAAGTAGGAGCACGGTTAAGTAATACTCACTTATCTTTAACTATTTTTTCTAGAATTATCCAAACCTCACTGTTACGCTCTTCAATAATCTTATTAGCTGCTTGTAAACTATAGGCTTGTTCTGTTTTGATTAATTCGTGAATAACAAATGGCTTAAATATCTCAAGAGCCATTTCTTTTGGTAATCCACATTGATCTGCTTTTAAATTAGGACCAATAACAATAACAGAACGTCCAGAAAAGTCTACACGTTTTCCAAGTAGGTTTTGTCTAAATCTACCTGTTTTACCTTTTATGTTATCAGATAAAGATTTGATTGCTCTTTGCTGTGATCTTTGCATTACTTGCTTACCTTTTTTAATAGAGTTATCAAGTAATGAATCTACTGCTTCCTGAAGCATTCTCTTTTCATTTTTAATGATAACAGAAGGAGTACCTGCTTCTATCATTCTTTTTAATCTGTTGTTTCTGGTAATAACTCTTCTGTACAAGTCATTTGAATCAGAGGATGCATGTCTTTCTCCATCAAGTTGAACCATTGGGCGTAAATCTGGTGGAATAACAGGTAAAACTGATAAGAAAAGATTTTCTGGTTTTGTATCTGAAGCAATAAATGCTTTAATATATTTTAATCTTTTTAATAACTTAGGTAATTTAGCTTTAGGAACTTTATTTAATTGATTTTCAATTAAATCTATTTCTTTATTTAAATCAACATGTTTTAAAAATTCTAAAACTGGCTCTGCGCCTGTGTCAGCAACAAATAATTCAGGATATTTTCTTGAGAAATAATAAAAATCTTTTTCTGTAATTATCTTCTTTGGTTGGATAATTGCTAATTCCTTTAATACCATCTTATATCTTGCAGTGATATCTGATTTTGTCTCACTAGTAGCTTGTTTTAGCTCAAGTTTGTATTCTTTTTCAAGATTTTCAGCTATTTTTTTACGAATATCTTCACTAACTTCAGTTATGATATATGCATTATAGTAGATAACTTGCTCTAAAGGTAATGTTTGTAAATTTAAAATTAATTCCAATAGTCTTGGTCTAGCCTTTAAGTATCAAATATGACAAACAGGTACACACAAATCTATGTGACCAAATCATTTTCTTCTTACATCTGAAGTTGTAAGGGCTACTCCACATTTTTCACAAATCTTTTTGTCTGTGTTTTTTTGTCCTTTATACTTACCACAAGAGCATTGAAAATTCTTTTGAGGACCAAATATTGCTTCACAAAAAAGGCCTTCTTTGACTGGTTGCCCTGTTCTGTAATTAATTGTCTCTGCCTTTAATACTTCGCCATGTGATCAAGAATGAATATCTTCAGGGGAAGCGATATTGATTTTGATTTTATCAATATCTTTTATTTTATTTGTATTTTTTTTATATTCTGACATAATAAAAATTTAATTTTTATTGATTTTTATATTCCTCGATATATTTTATCTTGACATTTAGGCAAAGACCTTTTAATTCGCTTAAGACAACATCAAAAGCTGCTGGCAAAACAGGTGGTTGGATAGTTTCACCTTTTAATATAGATGAGTAAGCTAAGCTTCTTGAAACAATATCATCTGATCTGGTTGTAATAGATTCTTGAAGAGTCTTGGCTGCGCCATAAGCCTCTAAAGCTCAGACCTCCATCTCTCCTAATCTCTGACCTCCCTCGTTAGTTCTACCCTTAAGTGGTTGTTGAGTAATTAAGGCATATGGACCAACTGAACGAGCATGAATCTTGTCATCAACCATGTGATCAAGTTTCATTAAATATTTAATACCTACTAATACTTTTTCACTAAACTTTTCTCCTGTAATACCATCAAATAAATCAACTTTTCCTGTATCATCAATATCTAGGTTAAGTTTTTTAAGCTCTTCTTGGATATATTGAGCACTAACATGATTAAATGAAGGAGTAATTGCTTGGAAATTCTTTTCTTTAGCAATAATACCTAGTTGAGACTCATATACTTGTCCTATGTTCATACGACTAGGAATACTCAAAGATGAAATAATGATATCAACTGGTTTACCATCTTTAGTAAATGGCATATTTTCTTCTGGAGCAATCAAAGCAATAATAGACTTATTACCATGTCTTCCTGCTAATTTGTCTCCTGTTTTTAATTTTCTTAATTCAGCAATTTCAATTAAAATCTTTTTAATTACACCTACTTTTAATTTGTCTCCATTTTTTCTGGTTAATACTTTGGTATGGATAACTCTTCCTTTTTTACCATTCTCTAATCTTAAAGAAGTATCTTTGATATCCTTGGATTCTTTACCAAAAATTGCTTTCATTAATTTTTCCTCTGGAGTAAGCTCAAGTTCTCCTTTTGGAGAAACTTTTCCTACTAAAATATCTTTAGGAATAACTTCTGCTCCTTCTACAATAATACCTTCCTCATCTAGATTAGCTAATTGTTTTTCTGAAACATTAGGAATATCGTTAGTTAACTCTTCTTTACCTAGTTTTGTTTCTTTTTGCTCTATTTCAAATCTTTCTGTATAGACAGAAGTGAACTTATCTTCCTTTAACATCTTTTCAGAAATAATACAGGCATCTTCAAATGTATAACCATATCATGGCATAAAAGCAATTCTGATATTATTTCCTAAAGCTAGTTGTCCATCCTCTGTAGAAGAGTTATCAGCTAAAATATCACCTTGCTTAACAGAATCACCTTTTTTAACAATAGGTTTGTGATGAAGGAATGTCTTTTTATTTGTTCTAACAAAATTGTCTAGCAAATAAATATCTTTATTTCCTTTACCAATATTTACTACAATATGTTTTGAATCTACTTCTTCTATTTTTCCATCATGTTTAGCTAAGATTAATCTTTTTGAATCTCTGGCTATTTTTTCCTCAAGACCTGTAGCAACATATGGTTTTTCTATATTAATACAAGGTAAGGCCTGCTTTTGCATGGAAGTAGCCATAAGGGCTCTGTGAGCCTCATCATGTTGGATAAATGGAATTAAGGCTGTAGTAGCTGATAATAATTGATTAGGAGCAACGTCAATTAAATCTATTTCTTCTCTTGGTTTTAAAACTGGTTCTCCTTTGTATCTTGACTCAACATATTCGTGAATAATTTTATTATTTTTATCACGATCAATGTCTCCTCTAGCTATAATATGATCTTCTTCTTCTAGGGCATTTAATCAAACTATTTCATTTGATATTTTTCCATTCTTTACTTTATAGTATGGAGTTTCAATAAAACCAAATTCATTTAATCTAGAGTATATTGATAAAGCTAAAACTAATCCAACATTTTGTCCTTCTGGAGTGTTGATTGGACAGATTCTTCCATAATGACTTGGATGTACATCTCTAATCTCTGCACCTGATTTTGTTTTTAATTTAATACCACCAGGACCTGTACTGGTTAATTTTCTTTTATGTGATAATTCAGATAATACATTAACTTGATCAACTATTTGTGAAAGAGGAGATATCTTAAAGAAACTAGTAAAGTTAGCTGATATTACTTTAGGACTAATAAGTTGAGCAGCTGTTAGTGTAGCATGGTCTAATAGGGCCATTCTATCTTGAACTTGTCTTTTAATTTGAATTAATGATTGATAAAGTTTTGCCTCAAGTAATTTACCATTTGGCTTAACTCTTCTATTCCCTAAATGATCAACAACATCACTCTTAGATGATAAGTCATTATTCATTTGAATTAAAGTTTTGGATGATTCAATAAGATCCTTTAAAGTTAATAATCTATTATCTCTATTTTCTAATTCTGCTGGAGATAAATCTTTAAAACCTAATCTCTTGTTCATCTTGTATCTACCAACTCTACTTAAATCATATCTATCAAATCTCTTAAAATTACTATTAAAATAATCAAGAGCGTTATCATAAGCTTGATGCTCTCTTGGTTTCATTCTTCTGTGAATCTCAAGAATAGCTTCTTTGGTATCTGTAGTTGTATCTTTTTCTAAAGTTTTTTCAATAAAAGATATTACTCCTGTATCTACTGATTGGAATAATTGCTTTATTTCATCATTATCCTTTACGCCAAAGGCTTTTAAAATTACAGTAAAAGGAACTTTCTTTTTTCTATCTATTTTAGCTGTAATTATACCTGATGATTCTGTAGTAAACTCAAGTCAAGCTCCACGCTCTGGAGTAAGGGAACAAACAGTTGCATTAGTATTTAAGTGAGGTGAGAATTTGGTTGTGAAAATAACACCTGGAGACTTTAATAATTGAGAAATAACAACTCTTTCATTTCCATCAATAACAAAAGTACCTCTGTCTGTTAAAACAGGAATATCTCCACAATATATTTCTTGCTCTTTTTTCTCTTTAGTTTTTAAGTTAGTGAGCCTAAAAATACCTCTTAAAGAAGAAGTATAGAATCCATTTTTTTCAATGGCTTCTTCAACAGATATTTTTGGTTCTTCAAAAAATAGGTCAACAAATTCTAACTGAAATAGTTCCTTACTATAATCATAGATAGGAAATACATCGTTGAATATTCTTTTGGCTCCCATTTCTTGAAATTCCTTAAAACTATTTAACTGAAATTCAAGTAATGATTGTGTAATAAAATCATTAGGAATTGTAGCAAAATTCTTTTTTTGCAAATTTCTTGTTTGTGAATAATTCATAAGTTCTAACTTTAAATTTTTTAAAGCAAAAATAACCTTTTTAGAAAGGTCTTGTATATAAATTTTAAGATTTTAGGATAAAAGTTTTTATGATAAAAAGTTTAAAATTTTTGCGAAATTTTTAAGCCCTTTGAAATGGTATTTATCACCCTTTCTCCTACTTGGCTCTTAGGCTCACCTTTTTCATACTTAAAAGATATGCCTAATATTTTATTCTTTTTGATTATATCATTTTTTAAAAATTTGTCAATACCCTGCCATATATCTTCACTCCTTTTTACCCTAAAAGACTTGGTTTTAGGAAATATCTTTGTTTTATATTTGATTAATATTTTCATTATTCTGGTAAGGTTAATATTGTTGTTTCTTTGCTTTTTGTAGTGGTTGTCTGTATATCTATGGTGCTGGTTGGACTAATTTCTTGAGAAGATTGTACTATTGGTGCATCTTTTCCATAGCTTATCTTAATTGTAAAGAAGTATTTTCCATTTTCATTTGATATGGACTCTACTGGTGAGGATACATAGGTAAAATTCTCTAAAGTTTCTAGATCCTTTTTAAAATTTGTTATTGATTTTTTTGAAGTTGATTTGGCTTGGATGGTAATATTGGTAATATTTCCTCCATAATATATTTCTAAAATATCAATATTGTTTTGACTAGCTAGTAAGTGTATATCAGAAAAATACTCACTGTACTTTGGTTGCTCCTTGTATACATTGATTAATCTTGGAACATAGTAATTAAATAACTCTAGCTGTTCCTCTAGGGCAACCTTATCTTGAGATAGCTTAGATTGTTGTGATGTTTGAGTTATTTCTTGAGGCTTGTTTAATTTCTGGAAAACAAAAGTATTTAGTGATCAAAAGATTATTGCACTAGACAAAAATAAAATAGAAATAAAACGAGCTCACATATATACGAATCTGAACAATTTAGTTTGCTGATACTCTTCTTCTGTGCCTATGGCCATCATGCTTATGATAGTATCTTTGGCCCTTGGGATAAGTCCTCTAAAAGCTGATCCTATTACCCCGTTTCACTCTTCTGATAATTTTTGAATATTACCTGGAAGTTGATTTTGAATAAACTGTAGTTTGAATGTGTTTTGGATAAAGGTAATGGAATATTGCTTGATATTAGGAACTAAGCTGAAAAAATAAAAACCTTGAACCTTGATATGATTCTTATTTTCATGATGACTAAGTATTTGATTTATTTTTCTTGTATAGTATGCAGTAAGGTCACTGGTATTTAAAAATTGTTGAATAGGAAATTGAGTAATTTTTGATCACTCATCAAAATCATAGAAATATATTTTTTTATCATCAGCTATTAAAAAATCTACTCCATCTCTATCTATGTTTACGAGTAAGTATGGAACTTTTATATTTGAATAATTAAAAACAAACCTAGATAATCCTAAGGCTGGCTTTTCTACAGCCAATACTTTGAATCCATTTTTATAAAAACAAGAAAGATAAATATCAATAGATGACTTTTTCCCAATACCAGTAAAGATAGATAGATTTTCAGAACCCTCTTCTTCTATTGACTCCCAGTCTAGATATCCTTCCTCTAAAGGGATAGGAGTTATACTCTCTATATTTAACTTAACAGTATCTTCTAAATTAGAAAAGTTGAGTGTATCTTTAGGAACCTCTATGACTGTTGTGAAAAAGTTTTCAGCTGGAAGAGATAAGATAATATATGGATTGTTTTTAAAAAACTTTTTTCTTTTATTTTTGATTTTTAATAAAGTTTTTTCAAATTCTGGTAAATTCTTTATTTCCCCTTTTTCTATTGTGCCAGGCTTTAATTGCTCAATATCATAATATGATATCTTATATGTATTTGGTTCAAAATAAAAACACTTGATTGTTTTATCATTTACTTCAAAAGCACCAGCATTTTCTTGTGGCGATAAGTATTTTTTAAATTTATTTAAAAAGGAAATTTTTTTCATAAACTAATAATATAAACATATAAATTATAAAGTACTTTTAGTTAAAAGTAAAGTTAAAGTTTGGCAAACGGATATCAGAAATATTAGGAGCATATATTCCATTTTGTAATGGAGAGATGGCTTGGGGATCTGTATTGGTTGCTGTAAGTGGATAGAAAAAATAGTAATCACTAATTTCAAAAGTAGATCTCTTTTCTTGATATGGCATACCTAGACTATATACACGCAAACACCCATCTGTACAATATCCATCTTCTGGAATAAGTCCTGATTGGGTAGATATATCTTCTAAATATCCTCCTTCATAGCTTGGATATGTAGGTGGAACACTACTAGCATCAAAGTACATCTCTGTACCACTTAACACAGATAATTCGTCATCTCTGTTTAAAAACTGGAGCTCGTTGTTTGTATCAAGTGCGTCATCAATATCATTTTGATTTTGTAAAAAATTGACAAAAGCAAATACTGCTCCTGATGAAACTTTATTTTTTATTTTTAGTCTGGCAATATCTTTTTCTATTTTTGCAATATTGGTTGTATTGATTAAAATAAAACCTGCAAATATAAGAGAGAGTAACGCTCCTATAAAGATTACTAAAAAGATATTTGACATAGCTTTTTTAGTTTGATGTGACATTGATTGCATTGTTTAAAATTCCATAATCGCCATTAGGATTTACAAATATAGCTGAGTAATATCCTGTAGGCTTATCCTCTAAATCAAATTGAATATTTGATATCATCTCATTTGAGTTGTATGTAGGTGTATTGATTGAGTATACATTACCGTAGTCCTTATTATATAAGTATACTAAGGCACCTGTCATAAAGTTACTACCTGAAATACTAGTTAAAGTAAATACTCCATCATTTGTAGCTGTAGTGTTGGAAACTGAGTCTATATCATATTTGTTATACCCCTCTAAAGGAATAGTGTATGAGCCTTCGTCAAATCCTAAAGTAATATATCCTTCTTTTAAATATGACATTTGTACTCCATAGTCAGAGGAACTACAGACATTTGTCATTCCAGTACCCCCCGTTGAACAGTCAAAACTAATTCAGCCAATATTTTCTGATCAAGCGTAACCATTAAACTTGGCTGTTTGTGGTTCTATATATACTCCGTAAAGAGATGTATCACATATATTTTCGCCATCTTGACCCCCTTCTTGACAATTAAAACTAATTCAGCCTAGAGTGTCTCCCCCCCAGGCATGCCCATGCAAAACACCTTGATCACTAACACTAACTTTGTAATCTGAGTTTTTACAAGAATTTGTGTTTTCGCAGTTTAAAGAAATTTTACTATTATTACTTACTACTGTGGCAAAACCATTTAAATCAAAACTATTTTTACTTGTTCTTACTCCTGAAAAATCTATTCATCCAACATTACTTGATCATGCAAATCTATTAAAATTGTCTATTGGAGAAGTGCCAATACTTGAAACATAATACTCTTCTCCTTTCCCTTGTCCTGGTCCGCCAGGAAGTTTTGGTGGGTTTGGCCAAGGAATTCAAATAATTTTCATATTTACACAATAGGGACATTCATCATCAATAACTTTATCTAGATGTAGTATTTCTTGAATTTTTTGATCAATAGAATCACATACTGAAATATTATCTTCAAATCTTTCTTCTTTAACTTTAGATTCATAACACCCTAATGTTTTTTTCTCTTGTTCTAAATATTCAATTGCTTCTTCTGTAGATGATGTATTTTTGGCTCCAGCTATTAAATTTGTTAATTTTAAATCATGAGACTGATCTTCCATAGGGGGACAATCTGATCAAGCTATACCATTTTTAAGCCCTTGGCTAGACTGAGAAGAATCTATTACTAAGTTAGATGACGCATAACAAGTTTCTATAATTTTTGGTGTATTTTGCTTGGCTGTTGGTAAAAAAATATCACCAGGTGGATTTCCATACATTGCTACTGTACAATATATGCAATAACATCCATTCCCAGTAGATGGACCAATAATTACATCAATGGGCCCAAACTCTCCTCATGGGTTAAATATGGGGATACTTATACTAGGATCTGTATTGGGTGGAGACGGAGGTAAATTTATAAATGGTGGTATTGCTGTAATTGGTTTTTTAACATATTGAGATAATAATGCAGATGCTTTTCTTGCTTCTATTGATTCTACATTTTCTTTAATTTCATCATTAATATTTTTTTTATTTAAAATTAAATTAGTTGCTTGTAATAAAATTAAACTTACTATAATACTAAGTGCAATATATATTAAAAGTTCAACCAAAGTAATTGCTTTTATTTTTTTAAAATTCATTTTTAAAAAATTATTTTTTACTATTAAAATTATATATTAAAAAAATAAAAAAGTAAAATAAAAACCCCCAGTTTTTACTCACTGAGGGTTGGTTTGATCATATCTAACGAAGTAGTCAATTCTACTATAACTACTTCATGATAATCACTTTTTGTTTTAATTATTTTCTCCTCCCTGTGATACGAAGGGACATAAGAGTTATTTGGCCATAATTCTTCTAAGTATATAATACCATTTTGTTTGGTTAAAATCATAAATCTTACATAACCCTTTACGTTGGTTTTATAACTTATTTTATTATTAAATTTAAAGTTTATTTTATCTTCATTAATAAAATTTTCAATATAAACCTTTTCCACCATATATTCTTTTGAGTTTATATTTAAAATAATATCACTTTCTACAAGACTATTTTTACAAGGTAAGTTTATTTTATTCCAACCTTGTTTAATTTTATATTCTTGCGATAAATATGATGTATTGTTGATTTTTAAACGTATATTTATTTTATTACTTATTTCTGAATAACAAAAAATTGTCACAACGTTTTCAAAGGACAAAAAACCTATTATGTTATGTTTTTTGTTTTGTGTCCAATAAATACTTTTATCTTCGGTTATAGTACTTGTTTGGCTTTGATCAATGTTTTTATTTAAAGATAGATAATATGAAGAATGCGTCATCCAATTATTACTAGAAATGACAATACTAAACTCTTCTCTGTATCTATTATAAGTAAAAAAATATTTATCTTGGGGTGTTAAGTGTATTTTTTTAAAAAAAACATTGTTTCTTTTAATAATATTAATTAAAATATTGATATCTTTATTAGATATATTACTGATAATCCCAATTGAGTCTGTACTCTTTATAGCAAAATCGGGTTTATCTAAGGCGACATCTGCAGTGCCTTTTGTAATTATAATTTTTTTTATACTAAACTCTTTTATTTTTTCTCCCCCTAGAGAAAAAATTTCAATTACGAGATACCCTAATCTTAAATCGTAAGAAAAATTAGATACATAAAAAAAGATTGGATGTTTTGTGCGAGGGTATATAGGCGATAGCGTGTTTTTTTGTATCTCTTTATTAAGTAGTGACTTCATTGTTTCTAAGTTTGATTTAATTTTAAAAAAATAAGAATTTGAAGAACAGTTGAAAAAAGTTGCATAATAAATATTATGCGATGTTGATGGCATAAGATACAATGTATCTATCTCTTTATCGTAATTCAAAACATAGATGTCTTCTTTGATTGTTGACGGAACGTCAACCCCTAAAGAAGAAATCGCATTATGACAAAAATGACAAAATAAAAAATTTACGACAACAAAAACAATAACTAATTTCTTGAACATGATATGCTCCTTTCTAAAGTATATAATTAAACTTTTTAATGTGCGATGATGACTAAATAAATTAGAACATAAAAATATTAAATTGTCAAATGAAAGCGGGCGAATTTAAACTCGAAGTGCGACACTTTAGTAATTTAAAAAAGGCCATAAATTTGGTAAAGTATTTATGAATTAACAAAAACTTTAAACTAAAATTTATGACCTATACACATATTACCACAGAACAAAAAGATAGTCTACAGTATCTTTTAAATTTAGCTAATCCCCCTAAGGTAACAGAGATAGCAAAAATGTTTAATAAGCACAGAAGTTCTATTCATAGAGAAATTAAAAGAGGGATTAAGGAAGGAAAATATAACAGTAGTTTATCAAAGAAAAGATATGTTAATAAAAGACTAAAAGCCAATTATAGGCTGGATAAGATATTAAACAATAAAACACTAGAGACATATATTTTAAAACATTTAAAGCTTAAATGATCTCCTGATCAGATAGCTAATAGGTGGAATATAGAAACCAATAATAAATGATATATATCTTATCCTACGATATATAAGTACATATATACACGTAAAGAATTATGACAATACCTAAGACATAAGAAAAATAAGTTTCGCAGAAGATATGGGACTAATATACGCATTAAAGCAAGGGAAAAGGACAGTAATAAGAAATCTATACATGATAGACCAAAAGTTATTGATAAAAGATTAAGGATTGGTGATTTTGAAGGAGATACTATGGTCCTTCATCCTAGATCAGCTTGTTTATTAACTTATGTTGATAGAAAAACAAGATATACAATAATAGATTTGTTAAGTAACCATGAAAAAGAAACCATATATAAACAAACAATTAAATCTCTTAAAAATATTAATATTAAATCAATAACATATGATAATGGAAAAGAATTTAGTGACTACGAATTAATTGAAAAAGACTTGGATATTAATGTATATTTTGCCGATACTTATTCATCACAACAAAGAGGTACTAATGAAAATACTAATGGTTTAATTAGAGATTGATTTCCTAAAAAAACAAAATATGATACACTAACAATAACTAAAGTTAAAAAAGCACAAAACCTTTTAAATAACAGACCAAGAAAGTGTTTTAATTACAAAACACCAAATGAAGTCTTTTTTAATACTAACTGTCGCACTTTGGATTTAAAGTAACAGTGGGTGAAATATATTGAATAAATTACCCAAAAAATTAAAAAATTTGTTAAAAAATTATTGTTGAGCTATCCTAAATACTACCTTAGATATACTACCAGCACCTGGCTCAAAGATTAATTTAAATCTCATAAATTTACAAAAAGATGGTTCCCTCTCATATGTTCTTCAACATGATTTGATTGGGTGGAACTTAGCATTACCTGCCCCACCAAAATTCTCTAGTGCAATAGAGTAGAATGACGAAATTGAACATGTTTCATAATCTGAAGATCCTGTATATAGTCACGCTTCATCACTAATCATTACTCCTGAGGCATCAACAATATCATCTTTACAATCAAATTGAATTTTTACAAGAGCAGGATCAAACTCTCCCTCAAGCGAATAGGCTAAAATAGATGTTGGTTTTTCAAAATCAAAAGTTTGAGAAATCATATATCCACTAAGTCCAACATTGTTTAAACTAATAGAATCGCCAAAAGAAATATTTTCAGACTGGCAAACCTTATTATCATCTGAGTAATAGAAATTAGTACATGCATTAGCACCTGCTGGAGGAGCAATATCACAAGCGGTGACACATTCCTCTACTGTAGAATACTGCCCTGGCTGTGGATCGGCTATGACACACTGAGATCCTGAACATGTATATGGTGGCTCGGCTGACTGGGATGCTGCACATAAACTATTACACTCTGCAAGATCTGTAAATTGTCCATCATGACGTGGAAAACACCTTTGACTGGATGCATCACACTTATAGTTTAATACTGTTCCTGAGTAATTAGAGTTTTTAGACCAGTGTACATTCTCATACATAAGCACACCAAAAGAACTATGGTTTGTAATAATTTGATGAAAATCTAAATAATCTAAATCAACTCCATCGCCATATCTAGCAATATCTATTGTATAGAGTAAGGCTGGGTTGTGAAAAATACCAGCAATTGGATTAGATATAGGGGAACAAGTGTCATCATTTGTGACCACACATCCTGTTAACATGTTTCTCTGGAAAAAATATTTGGAACTATCCTCTACTTGATAAACTGGATGTACATTTTTATAATATGAGTATGCTTTTTTAAATCTGTTGATAATATCATCGCCACTTAATCCTCTATTATATATCCTAAGCTCATCAATATCTCCATAAAAATATTCAGAATTTTGCCCTGAGTAACCTAAGTAAAAAATAGTATCTCCAGATGGGCCCCCTATTAGATCTCCTGTGGTTACGGTTTCTTGATCAAGTACACCATTGATATATATCGCTTGACTTTGTCCATCATATGAGAAAGAAACTAAATATCAAGTATCTGCCTGCAACTGAGTTAGGCCTGTAAGGGTATTTGTTTCTTGATCTGTTTTGACTGAAAAATTCAAATATCCATTTTGGATATATGCTTCTTGGCTAATAGTATATGATCCACCACTCTCATATCCTCTAGAGATTAACCCTTTTTTAGTATTATCTATGGTAGTAGGTCTGATTCACATTTCCATAGTAATATTATCAGAATCAAACATACGTGATCATTCATTTGTAGATATTTTTGAATTAAAACTACTTTCTGATGATTCTAAAATACCATAAGTAGGATAGACTGTGCCTGTAATGTGGTTAAAATCAATAGCATGACCAAATTGTTGATGATCAGATAAATTAGTGTTATATAGCTTAAATAAGGCTCCTGTTAGTAGTCCATCACTGGATATATCACCAATCTCAGGCAAAACTTCATAACTTGCAGAATTAAACCCTCTATCAAATGATTCGTATAGAAGAAGTCCTTTATTTCTTTCATAAAAGTTGTAGTGGTTCTTAACTTCTTCACCACTTAATGAATAATCATATACTTTAGCTTCATCAAGAACACCTTTGAATGCTTTGGTTGGAGTTCCTCCAAAAGAAAAGTCACCTGAGATTAAACTAAAATCAGAATCACCAGAATAAGCTTCTGAATTTTCTAAAACACCATTAAGATATATATTTAATTTTTCACTAATATAGTCATAGGTAGCTACATAGTGATATCAAGTATCTGCTTGCAAGGTGGTTGTACCAAGAATTGTTTGAGTAGAAAAAATTGGTTCTAATAGGGTGGTTGTACTAGTCCCTATAACATTGGTTGTAGTTGTACCTTCCTCCTCATAAGTAACAAACTGAGATGTGAAATATGGTTTTGAATTAGAGGCGACTCCTATTGATAAATTATTTTTACCAACTATTTCCATTTCCCTAACCTCGTCAAGCTTGAAATAAAATTCAAAAGAAACTTCATTAAATTGATCTCATCCAATAACATTATTAAATGAAACTAAAGAAGCTATTTCATTTGTTACATCTCCATAGAATAATAAGCAATGACCTGACATACAATTATCTCCTCCTCCTATATAATATGGTTGTGGTTCATTTAGATGTTTCTCAATTACAGAAGTATCGTCAAAATCTGTTTCATATCCTGTAGTGTCTGTTGTAGTTGATGAAGCGGTAACTGATAAGGTTCCTTTAATAGTAGCCTTGTCATCACGAACATAATATACATCATCTATTTTTTGAGCACCATCAAAAGTTAAGTTAAGAACAGGATCATCATTTAAAAAACCTATTCTATCATATTGAGCCAACCTATTTGAAGATCCTGGTACATATAGGTAGTTAAAGTTTAAGTGATGATTTTCAAAATCAAAACCATCAGTATCTATATTTTTATTATTAGCATCAATTTGAGCAACAGCTAAATTATATAATTGTTTTTGATCTTCAAAATCAGCTATTTTTTCTTTTGACATGAGTGATATGGTAGCTATGGGTACTATAAAAATAATTAAAATCATCATTGCGATTAAAATCTCAACTAATGAAAAACTTTTTTTTATTTTATTCACATTCTCCTTCATAATCTACTTCTAACTTATTTAACCCTGCATAGCACTCATTTTTGTATGTCAACCCATCTGTTCCACAAACATAACTAACTGATTCAGAACAAACTGAAAAATCATCAATTTTATTAATATATACTTCTGGAGTACAAGCTTTTTGTGACGGAGTCTTAATTAAAACCACATAAAAAATGTCAAACATTTTACTTTTTATGGCAAAATAATAATCTTCATCACATATTATATCATTTGATGAATCACAGAAATTAATTTTACTATTATTAGATAGTCCAGAACACAAGTTAAATGTCATACTACTACTTGGAGCTGGTTTGATTAATTGGCTAAAGCCAGCAAAGTACTGAATATCTAAAACATCAATATCAGTAGTAGTTGATCCTATAGTTGAAATAAGTTTAGCTTGATAATAATCAGAACTAGAATTATCTATTTTTAAGGTCATGTGTGAATTAATATTTGGATTAGCTTCAGCTAAATTCTTGTTTTGAATAAAGGCAAAATATTCTTCAAAGTTTTCAGTTTGAGTTTTTAAATAAAATTCACTCATTGGTTTAAAGAGTAATGTAAAAGTACCCGTGATAATAAGGGCTAAGATAATTACTGTAATTGTCATTTCTACAAGTGTAAATGCTTTTTTCATTAGAATGTTCCTACTATTTTATACATTGGCATGACGACCGATATAGCAATACCTCCTACCATAACTCCCATAAAGATAAGGATGGTAGGCTCAATTAAAGAAACCAAAGACTTAAGTGATGCGTCAATTTCTTTTTCATAAAAGTCAGCTAAAGTAATTAATATATTATATGTACTTCCTGCCTTTTCTCCAATAGAAATCAAGTTAACCAAACTACTTGGAAAAACAGGCTCAGCTCTAAATGATTCTCCAATAGATGTACCGCGAGTAATTTTTAAAACAATTCTTTTCATGGCTTCCTCATAGCGTATATTACCTAGCGTATTACTTGTAATCTGCAAAGCTGTAATAATAGGCATACCAGACTTAATCAAAGATGCAAGAGTAGAACATAATCTTTGTAAGATAATTTTTTCAAGTAAAATCCTAATTGGTTTTACAAAATTAACAATAGTGTTTAATGTCTTTTTACCTGAACTAGTTTTGGAAAAATATATGAATAATATTATAGGGACTAGAATCATCAAAATAGTAACAACTACCATGTTAGCATTTAAAAAATCAGATAAGGTCATCATGAATTTTGTTAAGGCTGGGATTTCCATATCATTTTTCTTAAAAATAGATCCCATTTGAGGAAAAATAAAAACAAGTAAAGCATAGACTAAAACTACGCACATAACAATTAAAATAATTGGATAACTAAGAGATGATTTAACTTTTGTCTGCAAGTCTGAATTTTTCTCAAGGGTATATGATAATTTCTCAAAAACCTCTTGTAAGTTACCTGACTTTTCTCCTGCCTTGATTAGGTTAGCTGTAATTAAAGAAAATTGAGTAGGATTTTGCTCAAAGGCTAAACTAAAAGGTAAACCTTTTTCAAGATTATTCTTTACTTCAAGTAAGAACTCATGTATTGGACCTGTTGTATAATCACTTAATAATATTCTCATGGCTGCAACCAAGTCTGTACCTACGCTTAACATCAAGGCCAAGTATTTGAATAAAAAAACTTTATCCTTAAGAGTAATTTTTTTAGCAAAAATCTCAAGGTTCTTTAGCTCAAACTTTTTTTCAAGAGTCTTGATATTAATTGGCTTTAAGTTTTGGTTATATAAAAAAGTTAACACTTCTTGCTTTGTGTTCATCTCTATCTCTCCTTCTACTAGAATATTATTTTGATTAAATGCTTTGTAGTGAAATAACATATTTATTTTTTTAACTTTCTCGTACAACCCTAAACAATTCTTCTAAAGAAATTAATCCTAGTTCTGCTTTTTTTAATCCATTCTCAAATAAAACTTTCATGCCTTCTGTTCTAGATAGGTTTCTTAATTTTTCTAAAGAAAAATTATCTTCCTGAATTAACCCTCTCATGTCATCAGAAACATTTAAAACTTCATAAATACCTACTCTTCCTTTGGACCCTTTGCCTCCACAAGAAGAACAACCAAGTCCTTTATATAATAAAGTAGGTACATCTGCCTCTGTGTGATTTTCATCTATAGCCTGTAATTGATTAAGAATTGATTTGCTAACTTCTGGAGTAATATCATAACTAGCTACGCAGTCTTTGCAAATCCTTCTGACAAGTCTTTGAGCAATAATTAAATTAACAGTAGCTGAAACTAAAAAAGGAGGAACACCTAAATCAATTAAACGAGGTATAGCTGTAGCAGCATCGTTGGTATGAAGAGTAGATAAAACCAAATGTCCAGTAAGTGCGGCATTAATTGCAATATTGGCGGTTTCTGAGTCACGGATTTCTCCGACCATGATAATATCAGGATCCTGACGCAAAATAGATCTAAGAGATGTGGCAAATGTTAAATCAGCTTGAGGATTAACATTAACTTGATTGATATACTTTAATTCATACTCAACTGGATTTTCTACAGTAACAATATTTACTTCTGGTTTATTTAAAATACTTAAAATAGAATACAGGGTAGTGGTTTTACCAGAACCAGTAGGACCTGTAACAAGTATCATACCGTAAGTTCTTTTAATATTAGCCACAACTGTTTCTGCAACTTTCTCATTCATACCAAGCTCAAATAAACTTAGAGGCTTTAAGGCTCCTAAAAGCAAACGCATGTTAATCTTTTCTCCAAAATATGTAGGTAAGACAGACACACGAACATCAAAGACATCATCGCCTTGCTTAAACTTAAACCTACTATCTTGTGGACGCTGATGCTCATCAATTTTCATATTAGCCATAATCTTAACTCTAGCTAATATAGCTGGATGGGTTTCTTTTGGTAATGTGATTATTTCCTTTAGAAGACCATCTATTCTAAAACGAATTAAGACAAAATCAGCCATAATTTCAATATGGATATCAGTTGCATTTAATGATGCAGCATATTCAATAAGAGTATCTACTAAAGAAACTATTGGTAATTCTACGGCAGCTTTATCAGGAGATAGACTCTTTAGCTTGGCTGCTTCTTTAACATTTTTTTCTGTAATTGATTTAAATTTTTCAGTAAGTTGTTGTCTGTAATATGAAAATACTTCTCGCAACTCTTCTTCTGTAGTAATATATACTTTGACTGGCCTATTAAGATAACTTTCTAAAAAACGAACAGAATCTAAGTTAGATGGATCAACTAAAGCAACTTGCAAGTGCATACCCTCTTCACCAAACACAACTGCTTTTTTAGAGCGAGCTATTTGCTCGGTAAGCATGTTTAGATATTTTGGATCAATTGATCTACCCTTTAATTTTATTTTTGGTATTTTAAGATACAGAGATATTAGCTCAGTTAAATATTCTTTAGTTAAGTAACCTTGAGAAATAAGTAGATCAGCAACATCTTGTCCAGTTCTTTTTGATATGTCTAATGCATCGTTGAATTCTTGTTCATTAATTAGTTTACTTTCTAATAAAATTGGTTTTAAAATTTGAAGAGATAATCCCATTGTTTTTTATTTAATATATTAATTTTAAAAGATAAAAAGTTGTTTGTCAATTTTAATCTTGCAAAATATGAAAAACTTTTTCAAAAACTTTTCCATCTTGATTTAAAATTTGTAAATTAACTTGCTTTGTGTAGTGAGAATTTGATCCAAAAGAGTAAAGATTTGAATTATCTAAAAAATCTTTTTGACAATATTCTTCACATTGTTCTCTGGATAAATAATTTCCAGATTCAGTTATGTAACACTTCTTGGTAAGGTTGTCACACTTCCAAATATATTTATCATGATATAAAATACCTTTGGTTGTTGTGGTAATATATTCTTTTGTAATAGGTGTATACTTGCAATCTATATTTACTGGAACTATTTCTCTTTTCCAGGTGCAATAGTTTGTGCTTATTCACCTTTCTGCCCTGTGGCGTACACACTTGCCATATTCTCCTTCATATTGATAGCCATCACTAGCTGCTGTGGATGAATTTGATACGGGAGAACGCGTTATGCACATTGCATCATCCTTTCTGGTATCTGCTCCTATTTGCGATATAGAGTCTTTTACTAAATTATCATCAAAATATCAAGGATCAGAATAAAGATTTGCTTTACTGATATCTTCATTTAAAAATCTATATCAATCACTGCAGCAAGTACTTTTAATTTCATATATTTTATCGCTAAAGCTTTGTGCTGAAATATGTGGACATTCTAAATACATTACATAAAAAGGAATTTGCTTTATGCCTGTGCAAGGATTTTCTTTAATATATTTATTTATTGCTAATGTACTGTATTCAGCAGTATAGCCTTTTTCTGTAAAATGCCAAGCATTATTCTTTCATCAAAAAACATTACTACTTGGGCGTCCACTTGGGTTCTCGTCTACATCGTGAAAGTCTTCTAAATAATATGTTTGGGCGTACTTGTGGTTTTGAGGCACACTAAAATCATAAGTGTTGGCAACAAAACTATTTCCAATACCATACTCTAGATATCTTAAATGTGGACTAGATATATTTAATTCAACTGGCAAATAATAGTCTAATGTTTTTAAAACCTCTGTCTTATCTGGTCTGACGATAATATTATCAGAATTGGTTGTGTCTGAAGATTCTAATGGGTTATTTAAATATCTAAAAATTTCTCCGTTATCATAAACCTGAACAACGCCATTTTCTGGAGTAAAGCCAATTGGTGCTCCTAAGAAATTACTTAATTTTTCTATCATACTAAAAGAAGCAAATAAATAATTTTTAAGTTTATTAAAAAAACTTAATTTTGGTTGATTAATGGAGTGAATTTTATTTTCCTCTAGGTTATATATTATTTCTAAAGTATTTCCAGTTTTATATACTCCCTTTTTGTCTTGATTAAATAAAATATATATTTCTTCATTATC
>JAQVPP010000018.1 GCA_028702045.1 Minisyncoccota bacterium | reverse complement strand
TTCGTGCTACACTATCAGATCAAAGCAGTGCAGGTATTAATGATGGTGGATATTCTCCATATACATATGAAAAAGGTACTGCTATAAGGAAGTATACACCTATGCCTACACAAGACATGTATCCTGTTGAATGAGATGGTAATCTTATTATGGTTGATAAATATGAGATGAGTGCAGACTCAAGCTGTAAAGCTCAGAGTAAGCAAGGAGAGAAACCTTGAACATATGGGGATGATTGTGGAAACTTAACTCTACAACTTGCTAAACAAAAATGTGAAGAAGTAGGTAAGCATCTTATTACTATGGAAGAGTGAGGTATGATAGCACTTTGAAGTTATGATAATGGTACTGTACCAGGAGGGAATAATTATACGGCATGTAATGCAACATGTGGAAATGCTGGGCTTGACAAAACAGGAGATAGGGATACTGAAACATCTGGTACTCAAACATGCAGTGCTGTAGAATCATCATATAATTGAAATTGTGGTGGTTGTACTGGTGAACCTAGATGCCAAACAGGTACTGGTCCCTTAGCTTGATCACATAATCATCAAGAAGATGGTATATATGACTTAAATGGTAATGTATATGAGTTTACTGATATGTCAGGTACATATGGTTACTTAACTAATGGACTATGATGAAAACTAGATCAAAACAAAGATGGCAAGTATGACTCAGGAGATATAGTATATGTATTAGTTCCTGCTAATGGAGCTATGCTTAGTGCTTTAGGTGAAACAGCTGTAGAGAATCTTATTGCAGGTGATGATGGAAATGATTCAAATGGAGGAGCTGCTGCATGAATAAGTAATGTTACAGGTAGTGGTACCTATACTATTACAATAGAAAACCCTATAGGTGATATAGATCAATTCAGATATGGCGATGGATCAACCTATGGTGATGGATATTATTGGTTTAGTAGTGGTCCCATAGTACTAGATACATCAAGTAACTATACAGGTACTATGTTTAAATGTATTTCATACAACACAGACACCTTAACCTTTTCAGGTTGTACCAAAACAGCACCTGCAGGTAAAACATACTATGGAGATGATAGAGCACCAACAGTTGATGATGTAATAGTAAGTTTTCCACAAAACATAACTTATGGTGACACAGGTGACTTTTATTACTACTCATATATAGACTCAGACATAAGATCAGAAGAAGATCTTCAATACATGGTTATCCCTAAAAGAGTAGAAGATAATAATTACAATAATGATAGATATTACATCAGGCCATACGGTTCCAAAATGTTGCTTCGTGGTGGGGGCTGGTCCGATGGGTCGTATGCTGGTCTCGCGATGTCGCACTTGAACAATTACCCTGCGTATTCGAGTTGGTACTTTGGGGGGCGGTGCGCTGAGTAATTCCCATCTAATAAACAAAAACAAATTTACTCCTTAAGTATACTGTTGTAGGTAAAGAATAAAGAAACCACAGATATAAAAAGCATATCTAAAAATCTACGTAACAAAGTATTAATAATTTAAGAAAGAAAAAAGAAAAATAAAAAAGAACCTGAATAAGTAGGATCGGAATTTATCATAAATTCCGGAAATTTAAAATCTTTGATTTTAAATTTATGCCAAATTTGTTAAAATTTGGCATTGTTCGAGGGTATCTTTTAGAGGGAGGTGTGTAAAATAAATAAAATATGTTTCAAAATTTATTAATTTTTCAAAAAATATATGACTTTATGGTGTATTGTGATACATTGATTGTTAAATTTCCAAAAACAAAAAAATATATTTTGGGAGGTGAGATAACAAAAAATTGTTTGTTATGTTTGCGTTATGTTGTGGAAATTAATTTGAATAAGCAAGATTTAGTTTTGGCTAAAAAACTAGACACTCAATTAAATTATTTGAGAATTTTGATTAGGTTTGCAAAAGATGTTCGGTGTATTTCTTTAAGACAATATGATATATGTTGTGATAAGATGTGTGAAATAATGAGATTGATGAAAGGTTGAAAAAAATCTTTTTCAGGACAGGAAAAATAAAAAGAGTTTTTTGTTTTTCCCGTCTTTGCATAAAGACGGAGGGTAGGTTATTAGCGTTGCTTCGTGGTGGGAACTGGAACAATGGGTCGAATGCTGGTCTCGCTATGTCGAACTTGAACAATTACCCTGCGAATTCGAATTGGAACATCGGGGGTCGTTGCGCCGAATAATATTTAAATAACATGGGGCCAGAGTTAGGAAGTTTACGGATTTCTTAAGTGTGCCCTAAACATTACAGTAACCTATTCTTTCCTTTAATACTTAAGGGATATACATAGCTGTATTTATTATTTGTTTTGGTAAGTGTTAGCTGAAGACTCAAGTAATTATTAAGTAGCTAAGAAAAGGAGGGGATAATTTTATCTTCTCTTTTTATTTAATTAATATTTAATATATATGTATGAAAAGAATCAATAATGTATATGATAAGATAGTTAGTTATGATAATTTATTAAGAGCATATGATAAGTGTCTGAAGGGGAAAAGAGAAAAAGAAGAAATACTTAAGATCAATTTTAACAAAGAATTATTTTTAAAAGATATACAATATCTTTTAACTAGTGGTAAGTATGTGCATGATAAGTATTTCTTCTTTTGAAAGCTTGATTCAAAGAAGAGAAGAATAGCTAGTGCAAGCTTTAAGGATAAGGTAGTACATTATGCAATTCACTTAATAATTGAACCTATGCTTGATAAAAGGTTTATTTGTGATAGTTATGCATGCAGAAGAGATAAGGGGACACATAAGGCTATTAAAAAACTACAGAGGATAATCTTTTTTAATCAGAATATGTATTGCTTACAGTGTGATGTTAAGAAGTATTTTAAAAGCATAAATCATGATGTTTTGAAAAAGATTCTTTTAAAACATATCAAAGATAAAAGATTACTTAATTTACTTGATGTTATTATTGATAGCTATAACTGTAACACAGGTAGAGGAATTCCTTTAGGAAACTTAACTAGTCAGTTGTTTGCTAATATATACTTAAATGAACTTGATCAATATGTTAAGCATAGATTAAGGTGTAGACAATATATTAGGTATATGGATGACTTTGTTATACTAGGGGATAAAGAATTTTTAAAGAAAATTAACCTATTAATAATTAATTTTTTAAAAAATAACTTATTACTTGAAATTCCTTTTACAAAGAATCAAATATTTAGATCACGTGAGATTGTGTTTTTAGGATTTGTTTTGAATGGGAGGTGAATGAGGATAAAGAGAGGGAGTAGGTATACAATGTTGAAGAAATGTAAAAAGAATAAGAATAAGAGAGTAAAAAATTCATATATTGGATATACTAATTTCTCAAAAAATTATTTATTAAAAGATAAAATTTTAAAAGCTCTTTACTAAGAGCTTTTAATTTTATTTAATAATTCTTTTATTTCTTTTAGTGATTCTTCTTTTAATATTGATATTGGATATATTTGTTTGTTTTTAAAAATGTTTTTGATTTCTTCTAGTTTAGTATTATCTATTAAGTCTATTTTTGAAATTAGGATATACTCCTCTTTATCTAATAGGGTAGGGTTGAATTTTTTAAGTTCATTTCTTATTGTATTGTAGTCACTTAAGATATCATTTGATGTAGAGTCAATAAGATGAAATAAGATTTGAGTTCTTTCGATGTGTTTTAAAAATTTAAAACCTAATCCTTTACCTTGGCTAGCTCCTTCTATAAGTCCAGGAATATCTGCTAAGATTAGTCCATAGTAGTCTCCTAGGTGTGGCTCTAGAGTAGTGAAGTGATAGGCGCCTGTTTTTGATTTTGCATTGGTAAGTGCATTTAATAAACTAGACTTACCTGCAGAAGGTAATCCTATTAGTCCAATATCTGCAATAAGCTTTAGCTCTAGGCGAAGATTAACTTCTTCTCCTGGTGTTCCGTCTTCAGCTTCTTTGGGGGTAGTATTAGTTGATGACCTGAAGTGGAAGTTGCCTCTGCCACCTCTGCCGCCTTTAGCTATTAGTATTTCTTGATCAACATGAATTATTTCTTGGGTATCATCCTTATCTTGTATATGTACTACTGTACCTACTGGTATTTCTAGAATTAGATCTTCTCCTCTGTGGCCATCTCTAAACTTACTTCTACCATCTTTGCCATTTTCAGCTTTTCAATGTTTTTTTATTTTAAAAGGATAAAGAGCAGTTAAATCTTTAACTCCTTTTAGAATGACACTGCCTCCATGGCCACCACTGGTTCCCGTAGGTCCTTTAGCACCAATTAGTTTTTCAAAGGCTACAGCACCATTACCACCATTTCCAGCTTTGACTTTTATTTGTACATCATCTACTATCATATTTATCCTTCTAATGGGTTTTTTATATTATCTTTTACTTGACCGTTTTGTATATTTTTTGTATTAGTTACTTGTATGGTTATTTCTTGCTTTTCTTTTTTGAGCTTGTATATTTTTTCTCTTTCAGATTCAGGAATTTCTTTTAAGATTTGATTGAAATTATTTAAATCTACTTTTAGTATTTTATTTCATTTTTTTAGAGGTTTTAGTATTTCTCTAACTTTGATTCAGTTGTATGTTTCAGTAGATTGAGGATTTATTTTGAAAAAACCAGAATTTGATTTTACTAGTAGGGTTTTTGTTTTTTTCATATAGTTGGAGATCTTTGTTTTTAGTTGATCTAGTTTGTTTTCTAGTTTTTCTTTTTCTTCAATGATTTTAAAATATTCTTCTATTAGTTGTTTGGTTTCTTCTTTTGTTTTGGAAGAGCAGTATTCATTTTTATATATTGGACAAATATGCTTGTATCCACAATATGAGCAATATCATCCACAGTTTGGATGAAAGGCTTTAGTTTTTTCTATTTTGTTTATTTGGTGAATGATTTCTTCTTTAGTACTATCTAAATCTTGTTGAGTCCTGGAGGTTTGTATCTTTTCGTTATGTTTTAAAAAGTATAAACTAAATTTTAAATTTTTTAAAGTAATATTAGGTCATTTTGAAAGAATACCTAGTCCATATATGCTAAGTTGCTTATTCTGAGAAACTTGATTAAAAGAAGAAAGCTTGTTGGCTGTTTTATAATCTATGATTTCATAATTATTTTCTTGTAGTTTATCAAACCTATCTATGATGCCTGAGAGTATGTGAATATTGTTTTTATCTTGCAAAGTGATTTCAAACTTTTCCTCAAGGGATATTGTTTGAGTTTTTTTATTTTTATTTGTGTCGTAGAAGGTTTTTGTTTTTTCTAGTATAAACTCAAGATCTTCTTGGGTTAGTTTTTTATGTATTTTTTCTGAAAAGTCATGGTACTGTATATTAGGGAATTCTTTTTTTATGAAATCTTCTATTTCTTGTAAAGATATTTTTGTAATATCTTTTTCATATATATAGTGCATGATTAAATGAAAAAAACTTCCAATTACTGTTGGCTTGGCTTTTTCTTCTTCTATTTTGTCTATTTGGTTAAATTTGTATTTGAGTGGACATTTTAGAAATGTGTCTAGTGAAGAGTAGGAAATTCTCATTATATATATCTATTTTTATGTATTAAGTATATCATAAATTATTTTGTTTTTAAAGAGGGGTTGTTGCACTTCGGAATAGAATCTGTGAATTATCTATTAAGTTATCACAATACTAATGGTTTGTTAAGAGAAGGTTTTTTGTTTGGTTATGACATTGCTATTTGGTACTACTATGATATTATCATATGGGAGCGATATTTGTCTGAGAAGACTTGACTTTTTTAGAAATATTTGGTAATATATACATAGTATTACAGTAAAAAACGGTATTATACTGTAATACAATGTGTTTAATACACTAAAATTAAAATATGAACCAAAAATTGATAGATGTGATAAAAAGACAAAAGGACCAAAAAGAGTCTTTTTTGCCAAAAAATTTTATATTTAGGCATCAATTAAAAGAAAAAGACGAGTTATTGAAACCGTCACTGATAAAGATAATTACTGGCCCTCGTAGAGCTGGAAAATCAACTTTTTTACTCCTTTTATTACAAGGACTAGATTTTATGTATGCTAATTTTGATGATGAGGAATTGCTCCAAAATATTGATAACAAAGATGAGTTTACTGATACATTACAAGAAGTCTATGGCCCAATAAAAAATATTTTATTTGATGAAATACAAAACTTGCCAAACTGAGATCTTTATTTAAATAAACTTCAAAGAGAGGGTTTTAATGTTTTTATAACTGGATCAAATTCTAATTTATTGAGTACTGAATTTGCTAGCTCACTTACTGGAAGATATAGATCTTTAGAAATATTGCCTTTTAATTTTTCAGAGTATTCAGTGGCGAAAAAAGAAGATAGTCCATTAAGTTTGTTTAATGGTTTTTTGAAACAAGGGGGCTTCCCAGAAGTAGTTATTAATAATTTAGACTTAACTTCATATGTTGATAATTTGATTTCAGCAATTCTTTATAAAGACATTGCAAGGCGTTATAATATAAAAGATCCTGAAAAAATAGAGTTAATGATATCATATTTGATAGCTAATACATGTAATAATTTAAATTATTCTAAACTTGGATCTCTTTGTCAAATAAAAGATTTTAGAACTGTTAAAAAGTATTTAGGATATATAAAAAATTGTTATTTATTTTATTTTTTATCTGGTTTCAGTTTTAAAACAATTAATCATTTAAGATCTACTAAGAAGTTGTATGTTGTTGATAATGGGTTGTTGCGATACAAGAATTTATTTAATTCTCCCAATAATGGAGTTTATTTTGAAAATCTTGTTTTTACAGAATTAGTAAAAAAAGGATTTACTCCTGATTCATATTTGTTTTATTATAAGACTAAAACTAATAGAGAAATAGATTTTGTTTTAAAAAGTTTTTCTCGTGTAGAGCAATTAATACAAGTTTGTTATGATATTTCTAGTAAACAAACTGAGGAAAGAGAGATCAAAGCTTTATTACAAGCTAGTAATGAATTGGGTTGTAATGATTTATTAATAATTACTTCAGATATTGAAAAAGAGGTTAATATTGAAGGTAAGGTAATTAAATTTGTTCCATTTTATAAATGAGTGGATAAGGGGTGATAAAAGGTTCAAATATATTTTAGCAGGGAGATAGGTTTTTAGAGAGAGTTTGTCGCACTTCGGAGTAGAATTTGCCCCATGTTATTTGACAAAATGGATAAAATATGATATAATGTTTGTATATCATCATCTAACGATGGTGATGGAGGTTGGAAGCCTTATTATGGTTGTCCTGGTATCCAGGACTTTACAAGCCTGCCTAGCAGGTTTGTCCGAAAAGGTGAAAGATCTCCTTTTTTTATTTTAAAAATATGATATAATTAAATATATATATAAAATAGAGTTATGAAGAAATTATTAATATTATTTATTTTATTTGGTTGTTTTTTGAGCATTAGGGCTAATGCTATTGTTTTTCCTGTAGCTAATAATTTAGATGTGCAGGGACAGAGTGCAAGGAGTGTTGAGTTTTTAGGAGAAACAAATTATTTAAAAGTATATATAGATTCAAATTCTTGACAAAAAGCAAACCAAAAAGAAATATATTCTAAAATATATGATTTGGTCATTGAGTTTAATACAAACATATATCCTATGATTACGAATGTATATGGTAAAAGTAATATACAAGGGAAAAAGTTTAATTTAATTTTGACTCCTATTAAGAATACTCATGAGGCATATTTTATTAAAGATTTTAATAATATTTACCTAGATGTTGATTCTTTTTATCAATATGATTTAAATGAGATATATTATTTTTTATCTCATGAATTTATGCATATAGTTAGTCAATATGAAAAAGAAGACAAGTATGGAGTAAAAGAAGATTTATTTTTAGAAGAAGGAAGAGCTGAATACACTGAAACATTACTTGGATATGTAGATAATACAAGAACTAATTTGCAAACAAGAATTAGAGATTTTGTTAATTGTAATAACCCATCTTTTGTTAATTTTGATAAATCAAAAGAAGATTATGCTGCTGTAAATTTATTTATCAATTATTTAGTTGAGCATTATGGGATGGATATATTGGTAGATTCATTTAGGTCTGATAAGACTGGAGTTGATTCTATTAATTATGCTTTGGAGAAAAATGGATATGAGATTAGGTTTAATGATATATATTTAGATTGACTTGTAGCAAGTTATGTAAATGATTGTGCTATTAGTAAAAAGTATTGTTATTTTAATCAAGCATTTAAGAATGTTACTTTGATTCCATATAACTTCTATGTACCAACTAATGGAGAAGTTAGTTTATCTACTACTAAGGTGGTAAAGCAAGGAGAAAGTTTTTTTGAAAAGATAGTTGGAGGAAATGGAGATGTAGTTTTGAGTGTATCTAATATTTTAGGAAATTTGAAAAAAGTTCCATATGTGATTATAGATAAAAATGAGAAAAAAGAAATAGGTTTTCTAGATTTGCAAAAGAATAATGAAATAAAAGTAAAGGACTTTGGCAATACAAATATTGCTATAGTTTTGATTTTTTCTAGTTTTGATGATTTGAAATATACATGACAAATTAAGAATAATGTATTTAATAATGATATAGGGTCTATACAAGAGGTAGATTTTCAGATAGGAGAAGTGGAGAATGAATTTATTTCAATACTATTACGATATATTGATTTATTGAAATTAAAACTAGAATTACTTAAGACTAGGATGTAATGAAGTATGCTGATAATTTTTTAATTACAAGTGTTAGTCCTTTTTATTTGGGAAAAGATAATACATGGTATATAGATAACTATACTTCCTTGTATTCAATTTATTTAAAAAAGAATTGATTGAAAAACGATCTATTCTTTTTTTCTGTTGGAGAATATTTTTTACAAACTAAGTTTTTAAAATTACTACATGACTTTGGTTATGTAAAGGTAGATGTGTGTAAGTATCCTGGAGAGTACAGCCATAAAGGAATGATGATATCAGTTTTTCCTGTTAGTTATGATCAGATTTTCCAAATTGAGTATGAGGGAAATGTGATAAGTAGAGTAAATATTGTTAAAGGAGAAAAGGGTAAGGCTAAAAAAGTAGATGTTAAGTTTAGGAAAGATGACTATGTTGTTCATTTAGATCATGGAATAGGTATATATAGAGGAGAAGAAGATGGGTTTTTTGTTATAGAATATGGAGCACCTAAAAATAGCTTAAAACCTGATTTACTTTATGTTCCTTTAGATAAGAAAAATAAAATAGATAAGTATTATGGATTTTCTACTCCTAGCTTGCATAGACTATCTACACAGGTGTGGAATGAAACTAAAAAGAAAGTTAAAGAAGATATTATTTTATTTGCTAAAGAGTTGTTAAAGCTATATGCCAAAAAAGAAGTATCTAGTACTATACCTTTGTATGGTGATAGTTTGCTTGAGGATGAATTGGACAGTAGTTTTTTGTATGATTTGACAAGTGATCAAGAAAAGGCAGTTAATGATATTTTACAAGATTTAGAAAAAACAAAACCAATGGATAGGTTAGTTTTGGGTGATGTTGGGTTTGGTAAAACAGAAGTAGCTATACGAGCCAGTTTTAGAGTTGTATTAAATAAAAAGCAAGTTGTTGTTTTGTGCCCTACTACTATATTAGCTAATCAACACTTGGGTGTATTTCAGGAAAGGTTGGGTGACTTGGGAGTTAGGGTGGAAATATTATCTAGACTTAATGGTAGCGTAAAGAATCAAGAGATTTTGGAAAAAGTGAAAAAAGGAGAGGTAGATGTTCTGATAGGTACACACAGATTACTTTCTTTAGATGTGAAGTTTTGTGATTTGGGATTACTTATTATAGATGAGGAACAAAGATTTGGTGTAAAGCAGAAAGAAAAAATCAGATCACTTAAGACAGGAGTACATCTGTTATCTATGTCAGCTACTCCTATACCAAGAACAC
>JAQVPP010000043.1 GCA_028702045.1 Minisyncoccota bacterium | reverse complement strand
ATCTCATGGATCTACTACACTCTTACCAGTCACCTTCTTCACTTTATCCTCATATCCAATTCATGTAGAAGGAATAAACTGTGCAGGCCCCATAGCCCCACCATAACCAATTTGCTTTCCATCTCTATACATAGGACAACTAACAGGAGTAGTATTTGGGTCACGACCCAAAGCCTTTACTATTTTTAAAAACGGCTCTAAGTCTCTAGACGGTTTCATAATTTTGTCATAATGCTTATACTCAGGATCTCCTTCTCTATTACACGTACCAACATTTGATCCCAAATTAGATTCTTGGGTAATAATAGAAAGTAAAAAAGCCGGACTAATATTTACTTTAGCAGTAACTATCTTAGCTATCTCATAGGCTTCTCCAAAAGTAACAGATCCTTTTTTAATACCAGCCAAATCATAAATTCTAGATCTAATTGCAGCTGCTTCTGCCTTCTTCTCTTCTATAGTTTTCTGATAACTCAAAACCTCTCCTGCCTTTTGAGAAAATAACTCTTGTTGCTCTTGTTTTGCTCTTTCAGCTTGCTGTCTCTGTAATTCCTGTATCTGTAATAACTTACTATTTTCATCCTTTTGTTCTTCTAAAACTTCTTTTTGCTCTACTAAATTCACATGCAACCCCTCAAGCTCTTCCATATTTGCATTAATTCTATTATGCAAAGCATTCAAAGAATTCATCTCTAAAAAGAAATCGGAAAACTTTTCAGAAGAAAGTATCATCTCTAAAAAACTAACTTGATCCATTTGATACAAAGCTCTTATTAATGCTCCAGTTTCTTGTTTTGTTTTCTCTAATTCAGTCAATGTATTATCTATCTCACTCACCGTAGTATTAATCTTACTGCCTATAATATTTAAGTTTCCTTTAGTATTATATACTTGATTAGTTAACTCATCAGCTCTACCTCTTAACTTATCTAATTCTGCTTTTAATGCATCTTTATCTTTGGATGATTCTTGCAACTTTGATTCATATATCTCTATTTGTCTTTCAATTTCAGCCAACTGAGACTCAAGTTCTGCTTTACTATCAGCATAACATTTAAAAGAAAATGACAATACTAAAAAAAGACATAGCAATATCAAACATATCACTTGTCTTTTTTTTAATATTTTAAAATCAATTTTTTTCATAAAATTAAATTTAAAATTACTCTTCCTTTTTTTCTTCTTTTGCTGTTTCTTTAACTTCTTCTTTATTTTCTTCTGTGGTTTCTTCCTCTTCTACTACTTCTTTAACTTCATCCAAAACAACAACAGTCAAGTCTTCATCAGTCAAAACTTTAATAGATTTATCAAGACCTAGATCTTTAACCCTAATAGCTTCTCCATATTCCTTGATATTACTAATATCAACTTCAATAACATGAGGAATATTAGTTGGCAATGTCTCAATCTCTATTTCACCTAAACTTTTAACAGCAATACCTCCTTGTTTAATTAAATCATTTTCTCCAACAATTTCAATCTCAACAGTAGCTTTAACTGCTTCCTTAATATTAACTGCCAAAAACTCAATGTGATGAGGCTCTAACAAATCAGGAGTTCTTTGGATTTGCTTAACTAAAACCATATGTTTCTTGCCATCAATTTCTAGCTCAATCACACTAGTCTCTCCTGCTTTTTTAAAGACTCTATTAAAATCTTCCTTTTGAACATATATAGGAAAAGAATCTACATGTTTTCCATATACTACAGCTGGTACAAAACTTTTTTCTCTTAATTGAGAATTATCCTTTCCAAAAGAATCACGTTTTTCAGCTTTTAAAAAATATTTTTCCATATAATTAATTTATTTTCTATTTAACATACTTAAATATACCAAATTTTTAATATTTTTTCAACTTTTTTAAAAAATTTACACAATAAAAAATGCTGGCAAAGCCTATCTTCCCAAAAAGTATTTTCGGCCTAATACAGTTTCACTTCTGTGTTCGAAATGGAAACAGGTGGGACATGTATTAGTAAATCACCAGCATAATTCATTCTTATAAAATATATATCTATCCAATCAAGACGAAGAAAAGTCGAACATTAGTACTTCATGGCTAAATATATTACTATACTTACACCTAAAGCCTATCAACCTAGTCATCTCCTAGGAGTCTAATAACGATATCTAATCTTGGGAATGGCTTCGCGCTTAGATGCTTTCAGCGCTTATCCGAATCCAAACGTAGCTACCCAGCAATGCAATTGGCATCACAACTGGTACACCAGAGGTTTAGTCAATCAGGTCCTCTCGTACTATGATCAAGTTCCCTCAAATATCAACGCCCATAGCGGATATAAACCAAACTGTCTTACGACGTTCTAAACCCAGCTCGCGTATCCTTTTAACCGGCGAACAGCCGGACCCTTGGGACCTGCTTCAGCCCCAGGATAGGATGAGCCGACATCGAGGTGCCGAACGAAGCCGTCGATGTGAACTTTCGGGCTTCACTAGCCTGTTATCCCTAGGGTAACTTTTATCCGAAGTCTCCACCCTTCCTACGAAGAGGTGTCGGGTCACTAAGCTCTACTTTCGTAATAGCGCGGGATGTCTCCCTTGC
>JAQVPP010000042.1 GCA_028702045.1 Minisyncoccota bacterium | reverse complement strand
TTTGCTCCTTTTCGATTACCATTGGTATTAATCCATTCATAATTATATTTATTTTTAATTATTTAAAATAAAATCAAATATTTTTGTGTTTAATAACATCTCTTTTGCATAAGAATAAAGAGCTTGCTTATTTATACTTTCCATATCTTTAATATCAGGATTTTGAGATTTTACCATCTCAAATAATTCTTTTGCTTTTGCATCTACTTCATCATCGGTAACATCTATATTTTCTATTTTTTTAATTTGTCTTAAAATCAAAGAGTCAAAAATCTTATCACTAGCCATAGGCTCAAACTCTTTTTCTATTTCTTCAACTTTTTTATTAATTTGTTTTAGATAATCTTCCATCTTCATCCCTATTTGAGAAATACGATGCTCAAAGTCTTGAACCATTGACTTTACTTCTCTTTGAATTAGTTCTTGAGGAATATCTTCTTTGATTTCTTTTCTGATATTAGTTAAGGCTAATATTCTGATCCTTTGCTCCTCTTTAGCTTGCTTTTCTTTTAATAAATTTTCTTTAATTCTATTTTCTAAATCTTTAATTGAATCAATTTGGAAATTCTCCTTAACAAAATCATCTGTTAATTCTGGAACTTCTTTTTTAAGGATTTTGTTTATTTTAATTTTTAAAATAGCTGGTTTACCTACATATTCTTTTTCTACTTCTGGAGAATCTTGTAAAGTAATATTAATTTCCTTTTCTTCGCCTGGTTTTGCACCTTTTAATTCTTTGTTCATTTCTTCAAAAGGAACATGTTTACCAAAAACAAATCTTTGATCTGTTTTGTTTAATATTTCCTTGTCATTTACTAAAACAGAATAATTGCATTCAACAATATTTTCTTCTTCTATTTCTTTACTCTCAACAAATTTACTTTTTGAGTTAACTAAATTATCTATTGTCTCTTTTACTTCTGCGTCTGTTACGCTGACCTCTTGTTTTTCTTTGGCAGTTTTTTTGCCAATAGTTTTATAGTCTGGTAAAGTTAATTCTGGAACAATACTAACTATAGCCTTGAATTCTGCTTCTTTATTTGGAACTAATTTTTGAATAGATACTTCTGGAGAAGATACTATCTCAATATCATTTTTAAGAATATAGTCAACATAACTTTCTTGAAAAGTAATCTTAGCTGCTTCTTCAAAAATCATTTCTTTACCTACTTTTTGCTCAATGATATTTGTTGGGGCCTTGCCCTCACGAAAACCATCTACTTTTATTTCTTTAGAAATTTGTTTAGATGCCTTGTCTATATTTTTATTAATATCATCCTCATTAAAAGAAAAAATAATTTCAAGAGAATAATCAGTTAGTTTATTTTGCTTAATATCCATAATATGTGTTTAATTTATTTATTATCTTCTTCGACTAATGTTGGTATTATTTTTACGTCTCAGCCTATTAATTTAGAAGCTAAGCGTACATTTTGACCTTTTTTACCAATAGCAACTGATAAAGAGTCTGGGTGAACAAAAGCTCTTATTTCTTTAGTTGTTGGATCTATCTCTATATCACTAATTTCTACAGGAGATAGTGCACTTTTTAAATATGTAGCAGGTTCTTCTGAATATTCTATAATATCAAACTTTTCTTCTGCTATTTCATCAAGTAAGGCACTGATTCTTGCCCCTCTTGGGCCAATACATGCTCCTATAGCATCTACATCGTCATCTAGAGAAGTTACGGCTATCTTAGTCCTAAATCCAGGCTCTCTGACAATAGACTTTACTTCTATTAGACCTTCTTGAATTTCTGGAACCTCTAGTTCTAGTAATTTAAAAATAAAGTCGTTTCTGTTTCTGGATAAAATTACTTCCAAAGATCCTCTGTCCTCTTTAATTTCTGTGATTAAAAACTTCTTCTTATCACCTAAAAATAGTTTTTCATTCCTTATTGCCTCAGTGTATGGTAATAGACCAAATGCTTTGCCTAAACTGACAAAAACATTATTGTTATATATTTTTTGAACAACTCCCGTAACTATATCTCCTACTTTGGACTCATACTCTTGGACAAGAACTTGTTTTTCTAATTCTTTAATTTGTTGAACAATAGTTTGCTTAGCAACTTGGGCTGCTATTCTGGAGAAATTATCTTTATTTTCTAATGGAATAATTATCTCTTCTCCTAGATTAATTGATGAATTAATAATTTTTGCTTCATTAAAAAATATATGTCTTTCTGAATTAAATCTGACACGCTTATCATTTTCATCTCTTTTGATTGGCTCTTCTTCATCATTTTCTACTGGTACATAGACCATAGTGTCATCTACTACTTGAAGAACCTTAACAAACTTAACATCACCTGTTTCTTGATTAATAGTTGCCCTAGCTATAGATGCTTTTGGCAAATATTCCTTTTTATATGCTCTAGCCATAGATACCTCTACTGCTTCCCATATTTTGTCTTCTGGAAGACCTTTTTCAGCTGCAAGCTGAGCAATTCCTTGTTTTACTTCTTTTAAATTTAACATTTTTTTATTTATTTTTTAATTAAGAGAGACTGCTGTCTCTCTTTTTATATTATAAAGATGTATATATTATATCAAATTTTTCAAAAAAGTCAAATTATTTAACTTTTTCTAAGTAAATTAAAAAAGGGGGTAACCCCTTTTTTTTAATTATTTTTCTTGTTAACTACTTGAGACAAGGTTGCTTGAGTACTTGTTTTTTCAAT
>JAQVPP010000041.1 GCA_028702045.1 Minisyncoccota bacterium | reverse complement strand
CTTAACATCACACAGCAGACAATACATATTCTGATTAAAAAACAATATTCTCTGTAGTTTCTTAATAGCACTATGTGTACCTTTATCTCTTCTACATGCATAACTATCATAAATAAACCTTTTATCAATAATAGGCTCAATTATTAAGTGAATTGCATAATGTACTACCTTATCCTTAAAGCTTGCACTAGCTATTCTCCTCTTCTTTGAATCAAGCTTTCAAAAGAAGAAATACTTATCATGCACATACTTATTATTCTTTAAAAGATATTGTATATCTTTTAAAAACAATTCTTTATTAAAATTAATCTTAAGTATTTCTTCTTTTCCCCTTTTCCCCTTCAAGCACTTATCATATGCTCTTAATAAATTATCATAACTAACTATCTTATCATATACATTATTGATTCTTTTCATACATACATATTAAATATTAATTAAATAAAAAGAGAAGATAAAATTATCCCCTCCTTTTCTTAGCTACTTAATAATTACTTGAGTCTTCAGCTAACACTTACCAAAACAAATAATAAATACAGCTATGTATATCCCTTAAGTATTAAAGGAAAGAATAGGTTACTGTAATGTTTAGGGCACACTTAAGAAATCCGTAAACTTCCTAACTCTGGCCCCATGTTATTTAAATATTATTCGGCGCAACGACCCCCGATGTTCCAATTCGAATTCGCAGGGTAATTGTTCAAGTTCGACATAGCGAGACCAGCATTCGACCCATTGTTCCAGTTCCCACCACGAAGCAACGCTAATAACCTACCCTCCGTCTTTATGCAAAGACGGGAAAAACAAAAAACTCTTTTTATTTTTCCTGTCCTGAAAAAGATTTTTGTCACTTTTTAATCATATTAAAGACTTCAACATATTTATCTGAAAAAATATCATATTGTTTTAAAGAAATAAGATTTAATTCTCTTGACATACGAACCAATAGCCTAATCTCGTCTAATTTTAGATCTATACTATCTTCTAATATTTTTTTATTTTTAGATCTATTCACTTTCAAAATTAATAAATAAAAACTAATCAAAGAATTATTTATTCTATCCCCCAAACTATATTTATATGATTTGGGAAATTTAATAAATAAATGCTGATAATATACAACAAGTTCATAAATTTTTTGTATAATTTTTAAATTCTCCATATTATATTAATTAATATTTTCTAAACAACTTTCCATATAAATTTTGCGAAAAACTTAAAATCATAGATTTTAAGTTTTAGCGGAATTTATGATAAATTCCGCTCCTGCTTATTCAGGTTCTTTTTTCTTCTTTGTTTTTCTTTTTTTGATTTGTTTGAGATAGTTAAGGTTGATTAAAAAAATTGTGTTATGGTTTGGTTATCTTTATTGTATACATACTTTTGTTTCTGTAATCTATTCCTTAACTGCCTTGATTATTTGATTCTTTTGTATACTATGTTATTACGTCTTTATTCTTGCATACTATGCTATGTGCTTTGGCACTAAACATTACTCGGCGCAACGACCCCCGAAGTCCCAAAACGAATTCGCAGGGGAATCGTTCAAGTTCGACATAGCGAGACCAGCATTCGACCCATAGCTCCACTTCCCACCACGAAGCAACATTTTAGAGCCGTATGGACGTATATAAAATAAATCACCATTATAATTATTATCTTCTACTCTTTTAGGAATAACCATATATTGAAGATCTTCTTCTGTTCTTATGTCACTATCAACATATGAATAATGATAATAATTTGAGGTATCTCCGTAATAAGAATTCTGCGGAAAACTAACTATTACATCATCAATTGCTGGTGCTCTGTCATCACCATAGTATGTTTTACCTGCAGGTGCTGTTTTGGTACAACCTGAAAAGGTTAAGGTGTCTGTGTTGTATGAGGTACATTTAAACATAGTACCTGTATAGTTACTTGATGTATCTAGTACTATAGGGCCACTACTAAACCAATAATAACCATCTCCATAAGTTGACCCATCACCATATCTGAATTGATCTATATCACCTATAGGGTTTTCTATTGTAATAGTATAGGTACCACTACCTGTAACATTACTTATCCATGCAGCAGCTCCTCCATTTGAATCGTTTCCGTCATCACCTGCAATAAGATTCTCTACAGCTGTTTCACCTAAGGCACTAAGCATAGCTCCATTAGCAGGAACTATTACATATACTATATCTCCTGAATCATACTTCCCATCTTTGTTTTGATCTAGTTTTCACCATAACCCATTAGTTAAGTAGCCATATGTACCTTGCATATCAGTAAACTCTCATACATTACCATTTAAGTCATATATACCATCTTCTTGATGATTATGTGATCAAACTAAGGGGCCTGTACCTGTTTGACACCTAGGATCACCAGTACAACCACCACAGTTTCAGTTATATGATGATTCTACAGCTGTGCATGTTTGAGTGCCAGAAGTTTCGCTATCTCTATCTCCTGTTTTATCAAGTCCAGCATTTCCACATGTTGCATTACAAGCTGTATAGTTATTTCCACTAGGTACTGTACTGTTATCATAACTTCAAAGAGTTATCATCCCTCACTCTTCCATAGTAATAAGATGTTTACCCACTTCTTCGCATTTTTGTTTAGCAAGTTGTAGAGTTAAGTTTCCACAGTCATCCCCATGTGTTCAAGGAGTTTCTCCTTGTTTACTCTGTGCTTTGCAATTTGAGTCTGCACTCATCTCATACTTATCAACCATAATAAGATTACCATCTCATTCTACAGGATACATGTCTTGTGTAGGCATAGGTGTATACTTCCTTATAGCAGTACCTTTTTCATATGTATATGGAGAATATCCACCATCAT
>JAQVPP010000017.1 GCA_028702045.1 Minisyncoccota bacterium | reverse complement strand
GTATGTAAGCAAGAGACAACTCAGCCAGATCAAACTGGTGGCCAAACAGGGCAAACACAAGATGTTGGATATTGTTATGATGGTAGTAGATGTGTATATGTTGATAGCATGCAAGGAATAAAGTCTAAATATCCAAGTGTTTGTTGTGGTGCTGATTTGAATTCATGTCAAGGTTCTTGTGTACAACAACAAGAACCAGGGCAAACAGATCCAGGTAAGACAACAGAAAAATCAATTAGTGTAAGTGTTGCTTTAGAAGAAAAGATAGAGTGTACAGCAGGAGTATTGAATGTATTAGCTCATGTAAAAAATACTGGAACAGAAGCTTTATCTAATGTACGTCTTATAACATATGGAGAAAATCCAACTACTAATTCTTTTTCTGAATATTTTAATTTGTCAGCAGGGGATGTAAAAGACCTAAATGTTAAAATTAAATGTTCTACTCCACTTAAGGCTTTTGTCTGGAAAGATGTAAACAGTAATGGACAAGTAGATCCTAATGAAAGAATTCCTGTAGAGTCTCAACCAATAGGTGTTGAGTGTGCAACATTATGTAAAAATGAGCCAGCAGAAGATACAGATAAAACTGTAGGCAATTTCTCTTTAGAGGTAACAACTTTTGAGAAGTTTACTGATAAGGACAAATTAGAATATGAAAATTATTGTGGAAAGGGAAATATTAATTGTGCTAAGATAAAAATTGTTCCTAAAGTTGGTCAATTAGCTGATTTTTATAACGATGTTATACAGTTAGCATTTAATGGAGGACTTAAGGCAATATATGGTGCATCAGTACAATATAAGAATCAAGACTATATGTTCTTTGATTTTTCAAAGGCATGTGCTAGCGGAGATAAGTGTACTTATGATATTTCATTATTAATTAATAATGTATTACAGAACTTAGAAAATAATACAGGTAATCTTGAGTGTGGAAGTAAGGTTCCTAGTGGAGATGATTATACAGGAGCCACTCCAAAAGAAAAATTAGCTTCATATTATGTAGAATATATTGGTTTTGATAATACTAGTGATAACTTACCAGCTTATGAATTACCAATTAAGTTGGGAGTTAAGGAAGTTAATTACTTAAGTTCACAGTCTGTAAATAACTTTAATAAGTTGTATGTATTAATCAGCCAAAATAAGTTTAATTCTTTGATTAATAATTCTTATACAATTGATCTTTATTCTTCATATGATTCTAGTTTATATACAAGATTAATTAGATTAATAAATTCACCTATATCTGGTATATTACAGAAGAATAATCAAACATATTATAAATATGAGTTTGCTGATACATGAGTAAAACATTTACAAGATAACGAAGATTTGAGAATTTGTGTAACTAATACAATGAGCGGAGTTTCTTTGGTCAATAATTACTTGCCAATAGGAGTAGCGGATAATGAATCTTGTTTTGTAGTTAAGTTCAACAAAGGCAATATATCAGATATTCCAAACTCAAATATGGATATTGTTTCTCAAGTAAATCAAACTTTGGATGCAAGTACTTTCCAAGAGATGAATAATATATTAAGTTCATTTAATCTTAATAATTTTGACTTGAGTTCAGTATTTAACAGTACTAATTTGAATAACTTTGATTTGAGTTCATCATTTAATAATCTTGACTTAAATTCAAATTTGAATAACTTTGATTTGAGTTCATCATTTAATAATCTTGACTTGAGTAATTTTGACTTTAATTCAATGTTTAATAATACTAATTTGAATAATGTATTTGATAGCTCAAGTTTTGATAATAACTTTAATTTCAATTCTACATTCAATAATTCGAGCTTTAATAACAACAATTTCAACTCTACATTTGATAGCTCAAGTTTTGGTGGTTCTTTTGATCTCAGTAGTTTTGATTTTAGTGGGTTTGGGTTTTAGGACTTTGACAGAAATTGAAAAATTTGGTATTATTAATCTTGTTAATAAAAAATAAAAGTGAATTATGGGAAAACCACGTAGACATCATACAAAATCCAGAACTAATATGAGAAGATCTCATCAAGCATTAGATCCAATTGGACTCGTTACTTGTCCTCAATGTAAATCAAAAGTTATGCCACATAGAGTATGTTCAAGCTGTGGTTTCTATAAAGGGGAAGAGATTATTAATGTTCTCAAGGATGTTAAAAAAGATGTTAAAAAGAAAAAATAAAAGAATATATGGCTACTAGACATGTAAGTAGAAATATAGTGTTACAAACTTTGTATGAACTTTCTTTAAGTAATAGGGGGAGAGATCCTTATGTTGTATTTGAGGAAGTTTTAGAAAGAAATCAAGATGGTTTATCAGAAACAGATTTTGTAAAAAATCTGTTTTCTGGTGTTATGGAAAAAACTCCAGAAATAGATCAAGTTATAGAAAAATGTTCTATTAAGAAGAAGTTTAATCAAATTAATTTAGTTGACATTAATGTTTTGAGAATAGGGTTGTATGAGTTATTATTTGCTGATAAAAGTGAAGTGCCTCCTATGGTAGCTATTAATGAGGCAATAGAGTTGGCTAAAACTTTTGGTGGTGAAAAGTCATATAGTTTTGTTAATGGGGTTTTGGCCACAGTATATAAATCTTTAGAAGTATTAAATGATGAAAAAAATAAATAAAGAAGAGATAGAGAAAATTTTAGATTTGACAATTAATGATATTAAGTTTTATTATGAGGCATTTACTCATAGCTCTTTTTTAAACGAGAACAAAGGCTGACCTTATTTATGTAATGAGAGGTTAGAGTTTTTAGGGGATGCTGTTTTAGAGTTGTGTGTTACAGAGTTCTTGTTTCAAAAATATCAAAACGAACCAGAGGGAAAATTAACTTTTATGAGATCTAGTTTAGTAAATACAAATATTTTAATAAAGATATGTTTTGATTTAGGGCTTTATAAATATCTATATTTATCTAAAGGAGAAGTGATTAGACTAGAAGAATTTTTGTCTAAAAAAGATTTGCGTATTCATAAGATGGCTGATTTATTTGAAGCTACTGTTGGGGCAATATATTTAGATAGAGGAAAAGATGTTGCATTTAACTTTATTTTGAAGAATATTTTACCTTATGCAAATAATGAGTATCTTAATAATGAGGAGAGAGATGCTAAGACTAGTTTGCAGGAAAAAATACAAGAGATTTGTTCTTTAACTCCAGAATATATTGTTTTAAAAGAAACTGGTCCTGCACATAAAACAGAGTATGAAGTAGGAGTATATGTTAAGGAAATATTGATGGGTAAAGGAATTGGTGTTTCTAAAAAAGAGGCACAGGAAAAAGCTGCAATAGATGCCTGAAATAACTTTGATTTTTCTAAACTTTCTTAAACACAAACTTTGGTTTGTGTTTTTTTTATTTTATGATAGAATATATACAGCACACTAGTAGAAAGGAGGCGTCATGTTGTTTTATACTGATTCTTATGGGATTTTAGATAATCCTATAAAAGAAAAAGTTTTTTTGTTGGTTAATGAAACTGTTGTTTTAGAAATAGGTGCTCACGGGTTTTTGCCTAAGTGGCATAATATTTCTAAAGACATGTTTCTTTCTTTAGGTCCTATTATTATGGATCTTTTAGAGAAAAATACCTTACAGCACATTCTTTCTTTTAGGAAGAATAGGTGTAGATACATATATAATAAATATGAAAAGAGATTGCTTTTATGTGATCCTTTTTTGACTTATACTATATGTAATGATATTTTTGTTCGTGATTTTTTGTTTTCTATTGAGCTCAACAACAAAAGATATAAAAACTTTGCAAAAAGTTTAAATAGAGGGATAGAAAAAAGAAATTATAAAACAGAGAAAGGGGTAAATAAATATATTTTTAAAAGAATTTCTGAAAAAAACTCTAATTACGAAAGGGTTGCACAAGCCTTGGGTAATTATGAGGTTAAAAGATATTTCAATACATGGGGCAAAGATTCTATTCAGCCCAATAAAGAAATTTTTACCCAGATTGAAATAAGAAATGTAAATCCTAAATATATCAAATTTAGGGTTTACACAAACCCAATGAGAATACTAAAAGAGAAGGTTGATTAAATAATTAACCTTCTTTTATTATTTAAATATATTTGATAAAATATATATGTATAAATTTAATTTTTTAAAATGTATTTAAAAGAAATAGAGTTGAAAGGGTTTAAATCTTTTCCTTTAAAAACTAGTTTGGTGTTTGATAAAAATATTAATGCTATTGTTGGGCCTAATGGTTCTGGTAAAAGTAATATAGTAGATGCTTTGAGATGAGTTTTGGGTGATCAGAGTAGTAAGAATTTAAGAATTGATAATTCTTCTAGTTTAGTTTTTGCAGGAAACGAAAAAATAAAACCAAGCTCTTGTGCTAGTGTCAAACTATTGTTTGAGGATATAGAGAAAAAAGAAGGAATTGAATTTAATTCTTTAGAAGTAGAGAGGAGTATTAGTCTTGATGGGAAAAGTGATTATTTTATTAATAATCAAGCATGTAGGTTAAAGGATGTAGTTGAGATATTTTCCTCTTTAAAATTAGGGGTAAAAGGTTTTTCTATTGTTAATCAAGGAACTATTGAGGATATATTAAGGATATCAAGTAATGAGAGGGTAGTGATGTTTCAGGAGATTTTGGGATTACGACAGTTGGAAATTAAAAAAGAATCTTCAATTAAGAAATTAAGTTTGACTGTTGATAATTTGAATCAAGTGTCTGTTTTGGAAAATGAGATAATGCCTCACTTCAGATCTTTAAAAAGACAAATAAGTAGGATGCAAAAAAGTGAGGAGATAAAGAAAGAATTGCAGGATATAGAGTTATCATATTTTTCATATTTATTTAATAAATTGAAAAAAGTTGATAATAGTAAAGAGATAAGTGATATAGAGAATAAAATTAATTTACTTGAGAAAGAGTGTAGTGGTTTTGATTTAAATTTTCAAAATATTGAATTTGAAAAAGATAAGCAAATTTTAGAAAAAGAGATTCGTGAACTAAATAATCAAAAATCTAGCTTGCTTTATGATTTAGCTAAAATAGAATCCCTGATTGATGTTAATAAGAATAAGCTAAATGATAATTTAAAAAACAAGGTTTGTCATATTGATTTGAATATTATTAATCCTAAGATAGAGAATATCTTAAGTTGTTTTAAGAATATTTATGTGATTAAGGACTTTAACCAATTAAATATGGCTCTTAAAAATTTAGAAAATGAGTTTAAGTTATTAATTGCTAATTTTAATATTAGTAATGTAAATTCTGATAGTGTTAAGCAAGAGATAGTTATGTTGGAGGGCAAACTTAAAGAAATTCAAAATAAAAACAAATCAATTCAAGATGAGATTAATTTGAAATATTCTAAACTTGAAGAGATATCTGTTTTAGAGAAAAAGAAGATAAGTGAAAATCAAGAGAATTTTATATTATTTGAGAAAAAGCAAAAAGAAATTAATGAGTTAAAATATATGATTCGTTCCTTTGAGATAGATCAAGAAAAGTTTAATCTTAAGTTTTCTAATTTAGAAAGAGAAATTAAAGAGAGTTTGGTAGATATTAAGGAGGTTGGTAGTTGCTGTGTAAAATTAAGTGAAAATGAGTTTTATGAACTAGAGAAAAAGATGTATAGATATAGGAAAATGTTGAGTGAGATAGGGTTTGTTGATCCAGAGATTGAGGATGAGTATAGTGGGGTTAAGGAGAGAATTGATTTTTTGCAAACTGAAAAAAATGATTTAGAAATTTCTATTAAAGATTTGAATAAAATTATTAAGGATTTGGAAAAAGAGATCAATGTTAGTTTTGATTTGGCTTTAAAGCAAATTAATTCAGAATTTACTAAATATTTAAAAATTATGTTTGATGGAGGTAAAGGTAGTATAGAAGTAGTAAAGGATGAGGAAGGAGTAAATATTGGTGTAGATATTTTTGTTAAGTTACCTAAAAATAAATTAGAAGGAATAGAGTCTTTGTCTGGGGGAGAAAAATCACTAGTTTCTTTGGCATTATTATTTGCTATTGTCTCTATATCTGTACCTCCACTATTGGTACTTGATGAGGTAGATGCAGCTTTGGATGAAGAGAATGCGAGAAAGTTTGGTGATATTTTGAAAAATTTATCAACTAAGACACAGTTTGTGTTAATTACTCATAATTGACTTACTATGATATGTGCTGATTTGATTTTTGGTATTACTATTGGAGACAAGAATTGCTCTAAGGCACTATCTTTGAAATTAGAAGAATCTAGGGATTATGTTAAAAACTAATTTTTAGTTGAAAATTTTCAAATATTTGGTACAATTAAGTATATTAAATAATTGTTATTTTATGTTATTATCTTTTAAAAATGTATACAAAAAGTATGATGATTATGTTCTAGATGGGGTTAGTTTTGATGTTGATGAAAATGAATTTGTTTGTTTAGTAGGTAAGTCTGGTGTAGGTAAGACTACTATTATTCGTTTGATTATTAGAGACCTATTACCATCTAAAGGTAAGGTACTTTTTTGTTCTAATGATGTATGTTCATTATGTAACCAGAAGGTTACTGATTTGAGAAGAAAAGTTGGAGTAGTTTTCCAAGATTTTAAATTATTAAACAACAGGACTGTTTTTGAAAACTTATCTTTTGTTTTGGAATCAGTTGGATACATGGATTCTGAAATTAAAAAAGAAGTACCTGAGGTTTTGAAATTAGTTGGTTTGTTTGATAAGCAAAATAGATTTCCTTATCAATTATCTGCTGGAGAGAAACAGAGAGTAGCTATAGCTAGGGCAATTATTCAAAAACCTGATTTATTGATAGCTGATGAGCCTACTTCTAATTTAGACCCTATAACTACACTAGATATTATTAAATTATTACTTAAGATTAATGAATTGGGTACTGCTGTTATCTTATGTACTCATGAAAAAGAAATAGTAAATAATTTAGGAAGAAGAGTTATTACACTTGAGGACGGCAGAGTGGTTAGAGATGAGAAAGTAGGGAAATATATTTTATATAATTAATAAAAAATAATATATGATTATTACTAATTTTAAAAGAGCATGTAAGTCTGGTTTTGATAATGTTTGTCGAAATAAGATATTAACTTTAGCAACTATTATTGCTTTTGTTGTTAGTTTAATGCTGATTAGTGGAGTCTTTTTAATGAACCACATCTTCTCTTCTTTTACAAAAGAAATTGAAAGTAAAGTAGATTTGGTTATTTATTTTAATCTAAATGTTAGTGAGGATCAGGTTCTAAATATAAAAGATGAGATGATGAGCGTTACGGGAGTACAAGATGTGTTGTATGTATCACAAACAGAAGCTTTGAATAATTTTAAAGAAAAGAGAGGATATGATCAGATATTGATGAGAGCTTTAGAGGAGTTAGGTGATAACCCATTGTCTGCATCTTTGAATATAAAGGTGGCAGATTCTAAACACTATAATGATATATTGAGTTATTTAGAGAATTCTGATTTTGATGATCAGATTATGAATATGAATATGGTTCAGAATCAAGAAGTAATTGATAATGCTAATGTATTAGTTACTAGTATAAATATTACATATATATTTTTAACTATATTGTTTAGTTTGATTGCATGTATAGTATGCTTTAACAGTGTACGTATAGCTATACATAACAGGAGTGATGAGATTGATATTATGAAGTTAGTTGGAGCAAGTAATTTATTTATTCAAGGACCCTTTTTAATAGAGGGAATTATATATGGATTTTTCGGAGCAATAATTAATTTAATTATTTATTTGATATTTATGTATGCAATGAGTATAAAACTAGGAGCATTCTTTGGTATGTTTGGTGTATCTAGTTATTTCTTCTCTAACTTTTTCTTATTTGCAGTAATTAATATAGGGGTTGGAATATTATTTGGTATATTATCTAGTTTTTTTGCGGTTTCAAAATATTTAAAAAAATCTATTAAACATTTATCATGAAGAAAATCTTAATTGCTTGCTTAATTTTATGTTTTTGTTTTCAAGTTACTTTGGCTAAAAATTTAAATGTTTTGCCATCAGTTGAGAACTTAAGCAAAACTGATTTGCAACAAAGTTTGAGTATAGATGAGTATGAGGGATCTGTGCTATGTAAAGGGATGATTAATTGTCCAGAGTTTGGTGAATCTAATATTAGTATCAATATTAAGAATGGTAAGGTGGTTGAAATAAATAATGATTATCTTAAAGTTTTAATTTTCAATAAAGAATATATGGTATTTATTAAAGATATTTCTTTAGTTGATTATTATTGAGGTAGTATTAAGTTAGATTCTTTTGTTTTAGGAGATGTTGTCAATATATTTGGTGTTTTAGAAGAAGATAATGTATATGCTAAGTCTGTACGTAATGTATCACTTAAAGGACTTGATCTTTATTTTGGAGAAATTGATTTTATTTCTTCAGAAAAAATTATTTTAAAAGATGGAGAGAAATTTAATATTAATGATGGAACAAGATTTTTATCTGATAATAAGGTATTAGACTTAAGTGATATTAAAGAAGATAAGTATGTAGTTGTTAGAGTTATGGATGGTTATGCAGTGGTTATTGCACTAAAAGAAAAGCCAATTAATATACCTATAGTAAAAGATATATATCCAGGAATTAAGAATTCTATACAAACTCCATTTAACAATATTGTAGAGAAGATAAAAGGATTGGGGATATTTCAAAACTATTTTTCTAAATAATATTTTACTTTTATTTATTTTCTGATATACTTAATATATATTTAACTAATAAAAATGAATAAAACTTTTTTAAAAAAATTAAACTCATTTACCCTAGTAGAACTAATGATAGTAATAGCAGTACTAGCAATTCTAGCAGCTATTATTCTTTTTGCATTAAATCCAATTAATGTACTTAACAAAGCCAGAGATTCAAAAAGAATCAGTGATATCAACAGTATATACAAGAGTATTTCTTTTTTAGAAGCAAATGAATATATACAGGACTATGGTAGTAGTACTACTGTATATATATCACTTCTTGATAGTACTAGTTCAACTTGTTCTAGTTATACTTTACCTACACTACTTACTGGATATACATACAATTGTGTAACAGATAGTACTAAACTACAACTACCTGACTCTACAGGCTGAATACCTATTAACTTTAATCAATATCAACAAGTACTAAGTGTATTACCCATAGATCCTATTAATAATAGTACATACTTTTACTCATACTTTCCAGGAGGTAGTTATGAGCTTAGAGCTACACTATCAGATCAAAGTAGTTCTGGTATTAATGATGGTGGATATTCTCCATATACATATGAAAAAGGTACTGCTATAAGGAAGTATACACCTATGCCTACACAAGACATGTATCCTGTTGAATGAGAGGGTAATCTTATTATGGTTGATAAGTATGAGATGAGTGCAGATAGTAACTGTATGGCACAGAGTAAACAAGGAGAGAAACCTTGAACACATGGTGATGATTGTGGAAACTTAACTCTACAACTTGCTAAACAAAAGTGTGAAGAAGTAGGTAAACACCTTATTACTATGGAAGAGTGAGGTATGATAACTCTTTGAAGTTATGATAATGGTACAGTTCCTAGTGGAAATAACTATACTGCTTGTAATGCAACATGTGGAAATGCTGGGCTTGATAAAACAGGAGATAGAGATGTTGATACATCTGGTACTCAAACATGTACAGCAGTAGAATCATCATATAACTGAAACTGTGGTGGTTGTACTGGCGAACCTAGATGTCAAACTGGAACTGGCCCCTTAGCTTGATCACATAATCATCAAGAAGATGGTATATATGACTTAAACGGTAATGTATGAGAGTTTACTGACATGTCAGGTACATATGGTTACTTAACTAATGGACTGTGATGAAAACTAGATCAAGATAAAGACGGGAGGTATGACAGTGGAGATATAGTATATGTATTAGTTCCTGCTAATGGAGCTATGCTTAGTGCTTTAGGTGAAACAGCTGTGGAAAACCTAATAACAGGTGATGACTCTAATGATTCAAATGGAGGAGCTGCTGCATGGATAAGTAATGTTACAGGTAGTGATCCTTATACTATTACAATAGAAAACCCTATAGGTGATATAGATCAATTCAGATATGGTGATGGATCAACTTATGGTGATGGTTATTATTGGTTTAGTAGTGGCCCTATATATACTGGAACAGGAAGTGATGCAAACGGTTCTATTTTCAAGTGCTTAGACTATGATCCAGTAACACAAGTATTTACTACGTGTAGCACAGAAGTTCCTTTTGGAGAAGATGGCTATGGTGATGATAGAGCACCTGCAATAGATGATGTAATTGTTAGTTACCCAGGTTTTGCAGGCAATGCTGGTATATATGGTGATACAGGAGACTTTTATTACTGAATGTATATAGATAATGATCTTAGGTCAGAAGAAGATCTCCAATATATGGTTATTCCTAAAAGAGTAGAAGATAATAACTATAATAATGACAGATATTACATCAGACCATACGGATCAAGAATGTTGCTTCGTGGTGGGTACTGGAGCGATGGGTCGATTGCTGGTCTCGCTATGTCGTACTTGAGCTATTACCCTGCGAGTTCGGGTTGGAATTTTGGGGGTCGTTGCGCCGAGTAATGTTTAGTGCCAAACCACATAACATAGTATGCAAGAATAAAGACGTAATAATATAGTATACAAAAGAATCAAATAATCAAGGCAGTTAAGGAATAGATAACAGAAACAAAAGTATGTATACAATAAAGATAACCAAGCCACAACACAATTCTTTTAATCAACCGTAACTATCTCAAACAAATCAAAAAAAGAAAAACAAAGAAGAAAAAAGAACCTGAACAAGCAGGAGCGGAATTTATCATAAATTCCGCTAAAACTTAAAATCTATGATTTTAAGTTTTTTTATTTTTTTGAAAGAAAAATGTATATATATTTTATGTATTTTTACTGTATTTTTTTTTAAATAAGAGGTATTGACATTTGACTTAACTTTTGGTATATTTAGGTTACACTAAATTAATTAGTGTTTTTATGTTCTTTAAAAAATACATAAAATAAATATACAAATTTTTATTTTATTGGTTATTCTAAGTCTATTTTTTGATATATTAAATATCGAGTTTTTGAACGAGGATTTGATCCTAGTCCAGAGTGAACGCTGGCGGCGTGGATAAGACATACAAGTCGTGCGGACATTTAGTGCTTGCATTAAATGTTAGCGGCAAACGAGTTAGTAATAGCTTGGTACTTTCCGTTAAGACAGGGATAGTTCACCGAAAGGTGGAGTAATACCTGATAGTTCCCTACGGGGTAAAGAAGTAATTCGCTTAACGATAGGCCTAGCCACTATCAGCTTGTTGGTGAGGTAAAGGCTCACCAAGGCTATGACAGTTAGGGGATGTGAGAGCATGACCCCCAACGGAGGCACTGAGACACGGGCCTCACTCCTACGGGAGGCAGTAGTCGAGAA
>JAQVPP010000016.1 GCA_028702045.1 Minisyncoccota bacterium | reverse complement strand
GACGTGTGCTCTTCCGATCTATGTAGGTATTCTTTTAAGAGGTATCAAAAAAGAAGATGTAAAGAGAGGTCAAGTTTTGTGTAAGGTAGGTTCTATTTTACCACACACAGATTTTGAAGCAGAAGTTTATGTATTATCCAAAGAAGAAGGAGGTAGACATACACCATTCTTTAAGGGATACAAGCCTCAATTCTTTATCAGAACTGCTGATATTACAGGAGAGGTTCAATTAGAAGAAGGAGTTGAGATGGTTATGCCTGGAGATAATGCTAAATTTATTGTTAAGTTAATTACTCCAGTTGCTTTAGAAGAAAAACAAAAGTTTGCTATCAGAGAAGGTGGTAGAACAATTGGAGCAGGAGTTATTTCAAAGATTATTAAATAAAATACAATATGAGCAGCACATTGAATAACAGAATCAGAGTAAAATTAAAATCTTATGATTACAAGTTGATTGATTCATCTTGTAAGCAAATTATTGATATTGTTTTAAGAAATGGCGCAGAAGTAGTTGGCCCAGTATTACTTCCTACTGAATTTAAAAAATATTCAGTAGGAAGGGCTACTTTTGTTAAGAAAAAATCTCAAGAACAATTTGAAATTAGAATTCATAAGAGATTAATTGATATTATAAAACCTAACCAAAAGATCATAGAGGCTTTGACAAATTTAAATTTGCCAGCTGGAGTTGATGTTGAGGTTAAAATATAACAGAAAAGTTTTTAAACTTTTTGATGTATAAAAATAAAAGAAAAATATGTTTATTTTAGGAAAAAAAATGAAAATGTCTCAAATATTTGATCAGGAAAGAGGATTAATTCCTGTAACTATTATTGAGGCAGGTCCATGTAGAGTTTTAGGTGTGAAAACATTGGAAACAGATGGATATGATGCAATTGTTTGTGGTTTTTCTACAAAAAGAAATAATATGCCACAAAAAATTGCTTGAAAAAAAGCATTAAATGAAGATGTTAGTTTTGGCTTTGTTAGAGAATTCAGAGTAAATAATATTGAAGACTATAAGGTTGGAGATGTGATTACTACAGAAGGACTTGAGAAAGGGACATTGATTAACATTCAAGGTGTTAGCAAAAGTAAAGGCTTCCAAGGAGGTGTTAAGAGATGAAATTTTGGAGGACAACGCAAAACTCATGGTACAAAACATGCTTTAAGAGAACCTGGTTCTATTGGTTCTACTGGCCCAGCTAGAGTTTTTAAAGGCCATAAGATGGCAGGTCGTATGGGAGGAGACACTGTAAAGGTATTGAATTTAGAAGTTATAGCTACTGATAAAGATCAAAACTTGTTACTAGTTAAAGGTGCTGTTCCTGGAATTAAGGGTGGATATTTAAAAATTGAAACAGTAAAATAGTATTATGGAATTATCTGTATATAATTTAGATAAAAAAGAAGTTGGTAAAGTTGATGTATCTGATAAATTTTTTAATGTACCGTTTAAAAATAATTTTATACATCAAATTTATACTTCTTTACTTAGTTCTGCAAGGAAGAGTATTGCTCATGCGAAAGACAGATCAGAAGTTTCTGGTGGTGGTAAGAAACCATGGAGACAAAAAGGAACTGGTAGAGCTAGACACGGTTCAAATAGATCTCCTATTTGAACAGGTGGAGGTGTTACATTTGGTCCTAGAAATGACAGAAATTTTTTCAGGAAAGTAAATAAAAAAGCTAAGGCAAAAGCATTACAAATGGTCTTGTCTCAGAAGATAAAAGACAATGAGTTATTTGTAATTGATTCTTTGGCTTTTCAAAAAACAAAAGATTCTGAAAATGTGTTGGCTAATTTTGATACTTTGAAAAGAAGAAATAAATTATTTTATTTAGTATTTGATAAGTCAAATAAGGAAAATGTGTTAGGTCTTAAGAATTTAGCTTATGCATATTATACAACTATAGATTCTATTAATTTAATTAGCTTGCTTAAGTATAAGAATGTGCTAATTAATAAAGATGCAATACTTGCTCTTGAGAATAGATTTAATAATAAATAATATTATGAAAAAAGAAATCAGAGAACAAAATAAAGATAAAAATATATTGATTTCTAGTGATAATTGGCATATAGAGCCATATATTACTGAGAAATCTACTTTACTTAACGAGAACGGTAAGGTAGTTTTTTTGATAAGTAAAAATCTCAATAAACTACAAGTTAAGGATTTAGTTGAAAAGAAATACAATGTTAAAGTAGAAAAAGTAAATAATACTAAAAAGTTTTTAGGTTTTAGAATGTTTAAAGGTTTGAAAAGTTATAAAAAACCTCTTAAAAAAGTTATCGTAACTTTAAGAGAAGGTGATAAAATAGAATTTAACGTATAAATATTATTATGAAGAAGTTTAAACCAATAACTCCTAGCAAAAGACATCATATAGATATTGATAGAAGAGTTTTAAGTAAAGAGGAACCTTACAAACCTTTAACAAAATTTGTTTTCAGAAGTGTAGGAAGAAATAATCGTGGTAGAATTACTATGAGACATAAAGGAGCAGGTCATAAGAAATTGTATAGAACAATTGATTTTGCTCAAAGTAAATTTGGAGTAGCAGGTAAAGTAGAGAGAATCGAATATGATCCAAATAGAACTTGCTTTATTGCTTTAGTTTTATATAAAGATGGTTCTAGAAGATATATATTAGCTCCTAATGGAATTAAGGCTGGAGATAGTATTATTTGTGATGATAAGGCTGAATTAAAGGCAGGATCAAGAATGAGACTTAAAAATATTCCTATTGGTACTATAGTACATAATATTGAAATCAAGCCAGGTGAAGGAGGAAAGATAGGCAGATCCGCAGGTAGTGGTGTATCAGTATTTGGTCAAGAAGGTACATATACTTATTTAAAAATGCCTTCTACTGAGGTAAGAAAAGTTCCTTCAGAAAGCTTTGCTTCAATAGGTAATTTATCTAATCCAGAGCATAGTTTGATTAGTGTAGGTAAAGCAGGTAGATCAAGAAATAAAGGTATTAGGCCTCATGTTCGTGGTAGTGCCATGAATGCAGTAGATCACCCATATGGTGGAGGAGAAGGTAGAGCTCCAAGAGGTACTAAGAGACCTAAAGATAAATGAGGTAATATTACTGGTGGTCGAAAAACTAGAAAGAAAACTAAATATTCTGATAAATTGATTATTTCTAGAAGAAAAGTTAAGAAAAGATAATAAATAAATAAAATATGTCACGTTCAATAAAAAAAGGTCCATATGTAGATGAAAAGCTTTTGAAAAAAGTTGGAGAAAAGAGTAAAGGAGATAAGACTCCTATTAAGACTTGAAGAAGAGCTTGTGTGATTACTCCAGAAATGGTTGGGTTTGTTTTTGATGTACATAATGGTAAAAAATTTATCAGTGTAGAAGCTAGTGAAGAGATGGTCGGTCATCGTTTGGGCGAATTTTCTCCTACAAGAAAATTTGTTAAACATGGAGGTAAGTTACAAAAAGCAGCAGACTCTAGAAAAAAATAATTAAATAAGGTATTATGGAAGTATTTGCTTCATTAAAATATTTAAAAATAGCTCCACGCAAGGTCAGATTAGTTACAGATTTAATTAAAGGAATGACCTATATGGAAGCTAAAGATCAATTAAAAAGATTACCTAAGAGGTCTTCAGATGATATTTTAAAATTATTAGAATCTGCTAAAGCTAATGCTGTAAATAATTTTAATTTAAATCCAGAAGATTTAATAGTACGCAAAATTAATGTTACTCCAGGCCCAATGTACAAAAGAATGTTACCAGTTGCTAGGGGTTCAGCACATATTATTAGACATAGAATGTCTCATGTTAATATGTATTTAGTAACAAAGGACGAATTAAAAAATACTAAAAAATAGTAAAATGGCTCAAAGAATTAATCCTACAGTTAAAAGATTGTCTATTAATAAGGGTTGGGACTCTAAATGATTTGATTTTAGTAAGTATCCTCAATTTTTAGAAGAAGACGATTTAATTAGAAAAACACTTCAACCTATATTAAAAAAGGCTAATTTTAAAGTTGTTTTTATTGAAAGAAAGGGAAATAAAATTAATATCATTATTAATACTCCTAAGCCAGGTGTTATTATTAAACATAAAGGAGAAGGAATTGATGAGGTAAAGAAATTAATTGAAAAATCAATTTTAAAATTTAGAAGAAAAAACAATTTTGATCAAGAATTTCAAGTTAGTGTCAATATTGAAGAAACAAGAAGACCTTTTACTAATGCAAGAGTAGTGGCTGGAGAAATAGCTAGTGCACTTGAGCGCAGAATGCCAGGTAGAAGAACAATTAAAACTATGCTAGACAAAATTATGGCAAATAAAGATGTGAAAGGGGCTAAGATTTCTATTTCAGGAAGAATAGATGGAGTTGATATTGCAAGAAAAGAATGAGTAAAAGCAGGAAGAATGCCTTTAAATACATTGAGAAGTAATATTGATTATGCTAATATATTTGCTCTTTGCACATTTGGCAAGATAGGAATAAAGGTCTGAATTTATAAAGGTGATTTATTAGATAATAAAATAAATTAGTATTATGTTTACTCCTAAAAAAACAAAGTATAGAAAAATGCAAAAGGGCAAAAGTAGAAATCGTACTTTTGAATCAAGAGGCACAGAGCTTGAATATGGAACATATGGCATTAAGGTCATGGATAATTGCTATATTACTAGTCGCCAAATAGAATCTGGAAGAAGAGTTCTTTTAAGATATACACGTAAGACAGGTAAGATATGAATTAGAATTTTTCCTAATAAACCTATTACTAAAAAACCACCTGAGGTAGGTATGGGTAAGGGAAAAGGTGATGTTGATCACTATGTTTTTGTTGCCAAACCAGGTAGAGTTGTATATGAGATAGATGGTGTTACTGATGAGGTAGCAATGAAAGCTTTAAAACAGGTCGGATATAAGTTACCAGCTCGTACTAAAATAATTAAAAAAATATAAGTAAAGTTCTATGAAAATTCAAGAATTATTAAAAGTTAAAGACTTGCATAAATTATTAGCTGAAAAAAGAGCTTTATTAAATGATAAAAAATTTGAAGTTAAGTTTGGTAAAGAAAAAAATACAAAAATGATTGAGAAAATCAAAAAGGACATTGCTAGAATTTTAACTTTATTAAATAAATAATATGAACAAAGAAAAAAGAAATTTTAAAGGCTTAGTTGTTTCTGATAAAATGGACAAGACTTGTGTAGTTAAGGTTGACAGATTAGTCAAGCATCCATTGTTTAAGAAATACTATACTGTATCTAAAAGATACAAAGCACATGATCCTGAGAACAAGTATGTAACAGGTGATTGGGTTATTATTACTGAGACAAAGCCAATTTCCAAAGATAAAAAATGGATTATTACTGAAAAAGTTAGTTAAAATCTTGATTTTATATTGTTTTTGTGGTAAAGTATAAAAGAAAATATATATATAAATAAATATTATGATTCAGTCAAGATCAATTTTAAAGGTTGCAGATAACAGTGGTGCACAGACTATAAGATGCATACAAATCAAAGGTGGTTCTTATCATAGATATGGAATCATTGGGGATATTGTAGTTGGATCTGTACAGTCTGCTAAGCCTAGAAAAGCTGTAAAGAAAAAAGATGTAGTAAAAGCAGTTATTGTACGTCAAAGAAGAAGTTTTAAGAGAAGTAATGGTTCTCATATTAGATTTGATGATAACGCTGTTATTATTGTGGATGAAAAATTCTTACCTAAAGGTACTAGAGTTTTTGGTCCTATTGCACGTGAAATTAAAACATGTGGAAAATATCCTAAAGTTATTGAATTAGGTCCTGAATTAGTTTAAAATTAATATTATGAAAATTTTAAAAGGTGATAAAGTTTTAATTGTGAAAGGTAAAGACCGTGGAAAAAGCGGTAAGGTTTTAAAATCTTTTCCTAAACTTAATAAAGTTTTGGTAGAGGGTTTAAATAAGTACAAAAAGAACCAAAGGCCTAAAAAGGAAGGAGAAAAAGGACAAATTGTTGAATTTGAGAGACCAGTTGATATGTCTAATGTATGCATTGTTTGTCCAAAATGTAAAAAGCAAACAAGGGTCGGATATATGATAGATGATAAGAACATAAAGCATCGTATTTGTGTTAAATGTAAAGCTAAAATTTCTTAATTATGAAAATTTCTTATACAGAACAATATGAAAAAGAGGTAATGCCTTATTTTAAAGATAAGGGATATGCTAATAAGTATATGATGCCATATATTAGTAAAATTGTTATTAATAGTGGAATTGGTAAGTTAGTTACTTCTGATAAATATTCAAAAGATGATATTATAGATCAAATTTCTCAGAATATTGCATTAATTACTGGGCAAAAACCTAAAGTATGTAAAGCTAAAAAATCAATAGCAGGTTTTAAATTAAGAGAAGGGATGCCTGTTGGACTTTCAGTTACTTTGAGAGGTAAGAATATGATTGCTTTTTATGATAAGTTAGTTAATGTTGTTATTCCAAGAACTAGAGATTTTTGAGGATTTAATAGAAAGAATTTTGACTTAAATGGTAATTTATCCATTGGAGTTAAGGAATTAAGTTCTTTTTTAGAAATTGATTCTGATAAAATTAAAATTCCTTTTTCTTTACAAATTAGTTTTAGTGTAAAAGGTAAAAATAAAGAAGATGCTGTTAAAATGTTCGAGCTTTTAAAATTCCCTTTAAGTAAAGTTAATTAATTATTATGGCAAAAAAATCTACAATAGCAAGGTCAAAGAAAACTCCTAAATTTTCAACCAGAAGAGTAAATCGCTGTTATGCTTGTGGGCGTAAGAGAGGATATATGAGAGATTTTGGTTTATGCAGGATTTGTTTTAGAGAAAAAGCCTCAAGAGGAGAAATTCCTGGAGTTAGAAAATCAAGTTGATAATAAATAAAAAATAATTATGATTTGTGATCCAATAGCAGATATGATGATACGTATAAAAAATGCAGGGATGGTTAAGAAAACTACTGTTTCTGTTCCTTTTTCTAAAATCAAAGTTGATATATTAAGTGTATTGAAAAAAGAAGGATATATTGAAAATTTTGTTGAGAGTGGAAAAGGCGTTAAAAGAGTACTTGAGATAGTTTTAAAGTATTTTTCTGATGGCAGTTGTGCAATTAAAGATTTCAATAGAATATCAAAACTTAGTTGCAGAAGATATATTAAAGCTAAAGAAATATATACTTTTAATAAAGGTTATGGTTTGAGATTAATATCTACTCCTAAGGGTATTATGAAAGATTCTCAGGCTAAAGAAATGAGTTTAGGAGGAGAAATATTATTTTCAATTAAATAAATTTAGATTATGTCAAAAATAGGAAAACAACCAATCGAGATCAAAGATGATATTAAGGTTGATATTAAAAGAGAAAAAGTTTTAGTACAAGGACCTAAGGGTAAATTGGAAACAATATTACCTAGAGGCATTAAAGTAGTTTTAAAAGAAAATAATTTAATTGTTGAGCCTAAAAAAGTTGATAGTAAATCAAGAGCCTTATGAGGTACAATAAGAGCATTGATTTTTAACAACATTGTAGGTGTTAGTAAAGGTTTTGAAAAGACTCTTATTATTGAGGGTATTGGCTATAAGGCTGAGATTAAGGGGAATGAGCTCGTTTTACATGTAGGTTATTCTCATCCAGTTTCTGTTCAAATACCAGAGAATTTAAATGTTAGTGTAGAAAAGAATGTTATTAAAGTTTCTGGCATTTCAAAACAAGAGGTTGGGGATTTTGCAGCTAAGATTAAGAAAGTTAGAAAAACAAATCCATATTCTGGTAAAGGTATTAAGTATACTGGAGAATATGTTATTCGTAAGAGTGGTAAGAAATTAGCTGGTAAATAATAATAAAATTTATTATGATAGATATTAATAAAAAGAAAAGATTAGCAAGAGAAAAAAAGCATAGAAAGATTAGATCTACTATAATTGGTACAAGTTCTAGACCAAGAGTTAATGTGTTTAGATCAAATAATAATATGTTTGTACAAGTTATTGATGACTCTAAGATGCATACACTCGCAAGTATATCATCTAAGGAAGTTAAGGATTTCAAAGGAACTAAGGTTGAATTATCTTTTGTGCTTGGTGAAAAACTTGCTGAAAAAATGAAAGCAATTAAGATTGAAAAAGTTGTTTTTGATAGAGGCGGATATAAGTATCATGGTCGTGTTAAAGCTTTGGCTGAGGGATTAAGAAAACAAGGTATAATATTTTAATATGGAAAAAACTGAAAAACCTAAATTTAAAAAAGAATTTAAACCTGGTATGCGCAGAGGCAGAAAACCAATTATGAAGAAAAAGAGTATTGAGTCTGATTTTGATCAAAAGATACTAGAAGTAAAGCGTGTAACTAGGGTTACTAAAGGTGGTAAAAAAATTAGCTTTAGGGTTGCTATGTTGATTGGTAATAAGAAAAATAAAGTTGGCTTTGCTGTAGGTAAGGGTGTAGATGTTCCTAGTGCAATTGATAAAGCTAAGAGAAGCGCAATGGAAAATTTAATATATGTACCTATTGTTAAAGATACAATTCCTTGTGAAGTAGAGATTAAGTTTTGTTCAAGTGTTATAGTTTTTAAGCCAGCTAAGAAAGGTAAAGGTATTATTGCTGGAGGAGTAGCTAGAGACATTATCAAAATGACAAAGATTCAAGATATTACTACAAAGATTTTGGGTAAATCTCATAATGTTATTAATAATGCATCTGCTGTTATGGAGGCATTTAAGACTTTAGAGAAAAAATACCAATTAAGAAAAGAGATGTTTAATAATAAAAAAGATTTAGAAAAGAAACATGCAAATTCATAATTTACAAAAAAGTGAAAAAATAAAACCTTCTGCTAGAGTAGGCAGAGGAGGTAAAAGAGGTACTTATTCTGGGAAAGGAATCAAAGGACAAAGATCCAGAGCAGGTAGAAAAATTAAATCTGCTTTGCATGAATTGTTTTTGAAGTTTCCTAAAAGAAGAGGTATTACTAATAATGTTAATCACTTTAACAAGTTTGCTTTTGGTTTAAGTCAAATTGCTGATTTGAAAGATGTTAATTTAAAAACTCTAAGAGAAGCAGGATTTATTCCTAAGAGTGTAAAAGGTAATTTGAAGATTAAGATTATTGTTAGTGATGGTTTTAATTTAGATACTCCTATTAATGTTAGTGGTTGTTTTGTTTCTAAAAAAGCAGAAGAACAAATTATCAAAGCAGGGGGTAAAGTAAATAAAAATAAATAATTATTATGATTAAGAATTTGATTACTATTTTTAAAACAAAAGATTTACGTACTAAAATATTGATAGTACTTGGATTATTGTTAGCTTTTAGATTATTGGCTGTAATACCATTATCTCAAGTTAACCCAGAAGTTATGAAAAGTTTTTTAGATAGTAGTCGTGCATTTGGATTACTTAATATATTTACTGGTAGTGCTTTCCAAAATGTATCTATTGCTATGCTTGGTGTAGGTCCATATATTACTAGTTCTATTATTTTACAATTACTTGTTATGGTATTTCCTAATTTGAAAGAAAAATACATGGAAGATGCAGAAGGAAGAAAGAAGTTTGATGCTTTGACAAGATATATTACAGTTCCTTTAGCTATTATGCAAGCCTTTGGCATGCTTAAGATTTTACAAATGCAAGGCATTATTACAATAAATGGATTCTGAGGGCTTGTTTCTAATATTATTATTTTGACAGCAGGATCTATGTTGATTGTATGATTTGGTGACTTGATTACTGAACAAAAGATGGGAAATGGTATATCTATGATTATCTTTGCTGGTATCGTAGCTACACTTCCTATGAGCTTATTTAATACTGTTTTGCTTGGTGCTAATAGTTTGTTTAATATTATTAGTGTTGTAATATTTTTATTTTTATCATTACTTATGATTGTCGGTATTGTCTATGTTAATGAGGGAGAGAGAAGAGTTCCTGTATCATATGCAAGACATGTGAGAGGAAATAAAGTTTTTGGTGGAATGAATACTCACTTGCCACTTAAGGTTAATCAGGCTGGTGTTATTCCAATTATTTTTGCAATATCATTTTTAGCTATGCCAGGATTGTTTGGACAATTATTTGCAACAAGTACCAATACTGTTCTTGTGAATATTTCTCAATTCATGATTAATATTACTGAGAATGTATGGTTCTATAATATTTTGTACTTTGTTATGGTATTTGCTTTTACATTTTTCTATACTTCTTTGACATTTGATCCAGGCGAGATATCTAAGAATTTACAGAAAATGGGAGGATTTATTCCAGGATATAGACCAGGAGAAAGAACAGAGTCTTATTTAAAAAGTATTTCTTCTAGAATTACATTATTTGGAGCATTATTTTTGGCGCTTGTAGCTATATTACCTAATATATTACAGATTGTTACTCAAGTTAATACATTCCAAATGGGAGGTACTTCAGTCTTAATTATGGTTGCTGTTGCCCTTGAGATTAAGCGTGAAATAGAGGCACAGCTTTCTATGAGAGAATATTCAGCTTATTAGTTTTTTAAAAATCCCTATCAAGGGATTTTTAAATTTATTTAATTTATGATATATTTAATATATGTAAAAATAAATTAAAATTATATGGGTCAAGAAGAGTTTGAAAAATTAAAAGAACATATTCCTTACTGAGGGTAACATGTGTAATGTAATGGGCATGTAATAAAAAAGGTTAAAATTATGTAAAAAGTGATAAAACCCTAGTGTTTAAAGGGGAAATCAATGTAATGGGCATGTAATAAAAAAAGTGGCTGAATAGGGTTAAATAATTGTTCAATATATGATATATTTAATATATGTAAAATTAAATTAAAATTATGAATGTATTTTTTTTAGGTAAACCTACTTGTGGAAAAGGGACTCAGTCTAAACTAGTTGCTGAAAAATATGGGCTGGATATTATTTCTACAGGTAATTTGTTTAGGGAATTAGCTTTACAGGATAATGTGATTGGAAATAAGATTAAATCAGATTTAGATAATGGTCAAATTATGCCTTCATCTTTTCCTATTTATTTGATTTTGAATCAGTTATTTTTGAAAAATATTACTGATGGATTTGTCTTTGAGGGTAGTCCAAGAAAAGAACTAGAGGCTAGGGTATGGTGTGAGACATTTATGTGGTTTAATAATGAGATGCCATTGTTTATATATCTTGATATTCCTGATGAAGAAGTTGTTAAAAGAGCTTTAGGTAGAATGATATGTGTAGATTGTAAGACAAATGTATCTAAGCATTTTACTCCTGATATAGAGGTTTGTCCTAAGTGTGGTGGGAAGTTGGTAAGGAGAGATGATGATAATGAGGAAGTGGTTAAAAAAAGAATTCAAGTATATTATGAAGATGCTAAACCTGCTATAGATTACTTGAAACAACAGGGCAGGCTAATTGAGGTGAGTGGTATAGGCAGTGTAGAGGAGATATTTACAAATATTAGTAAAGAAATTGATAATTATGA
>JAQVPP010000040.1 GCA_028702045.1 Minisyncoccota bacterium | reverse complement strand
CGCCTAGCCAAATAATCATTAACCGTAACAACGTGCACTCCTTTTCCTGTTAATGCATTTAAATATGTAGGCAAAGTAACAGGCAAAGTCTTACCTTCTCCAGTCTTCATCTCTGCTATCATTTTATAATGAATAGCAAGTCCACCTAATAATTGAACATCATAATGTCTCTGACCTAAAGTTCTCTTAGCCACTTCTCTTACTAAAGCAAAAGCCTCAGGTAAAACATCATTTAGTCCTGCTCCTTTTTCTCTAACTTTTTCAATTAAAGATAAAGAAAAATTCTTTAAATCTTCTTCTTTTTTATCAATAAAATCTTTCTCAAGTGAATTAATTTTATCAACTATTTTTTGATTATTTTTAATGAATTTCAAATTATCATCAAACAATTTCTGAACAATTTTAAACATAATTAAAACTTAAAATATTTTTCTATTATTTTCTTTTTAAGACTTGCTGCTTTTTTAATAAACTTACTTTTCTTTTTATCTCTTTTTTTGATTAATCTAGCCTTAACCTCCTCAAACAAATTATCTAACAAGGATCTTAAACTACTACCCCTTTCTTTAATAACTACTCCATATTTTTTAGGTACTAAATATAGCCTAATATGAAAAGGATCTTTTTTACTTTTTTTCTTTCGTATATGTATATTCAAAGTAAAATCCTTATTTATCTTTTCCAAGTATTCTTCTAAAGAACTAGTTTCATTATTAATAAATTCCCTCTCTATATCAGTTAACTCATAATCTTTTGAAGATATGTTTAAATTAACCATAATATTAGTTTAATTTATATATATCTTAATTTTAACCTTTTTTTAACAAAAATGCAAACAATAAAAAACCCCTTAATAAAAGGAGTTTTTTACCAATTTATACAAATTGAAATAAATTATTTCTTCTTTGCTACTTTCTTTTTTGGAGCAGCTTTCTTAACTGTCTTCTTTACTGCTTTCTTTTTTGGAACAGCTTTTTTAACAGTTTTCTTAACTGTCTTCTTTACTGCTTTCTTTTTTGGAGCAGCTTTCTTAACGGTCTTCTTTACTGCTTTCTTTTTTGGAGCAGCTTTTTTAACAGCTGTCTTTTTTGGAGCAGCTTTTGTTGTTTTTTTCATAGTATACTTTTTTACTAAAGATTTTTTTGCAACTTTCTTTTTACCAAAAACCATAATTATCTTTTAAAAAATTTTAATCGACCATTTAAGCAAAACTGTAAGTGAAATTAAAATTTTATTTTTATACACCAAAAGTATAAATAACTTTTTTAAAAAAAGCAAGGGTTTTTTATATTTTTTATTTTTTTATTTTTACAAAATTAAAAATGATTAACTTATTAGGTTAATCATTTTTAATACAGTTTATTTACCTTGTGTCTGTATAATTTCTTCATACTCCTCGGCAGTCATCTCGTCAAAAATCTCAAAACCATCTTTTTCACATTCAGTTTTTGAAAAAAAATCTCCTACACAAGTAAACTGATATTCTATTACACATGTATCATAATATCTTGGATATACATTTTCATAATATTCCTCCCTTAATTCTGATGCAGAGATATCAGAATCATCGCCAATACTGTTAGCTATATGTTCGCTTAATAAAGAATTTAACCATCTTTTAATAGAATCACTATGTCCTTTTACTCAACATGGCCTTAGTTTAGGATCCTGTGGTTTTAATTCTGAATCTTCCTTATAGTCTGGCAATATATTACTATTACCCACAACACACAAAAACTTACTACTTGATGGCAAACTAATTCCAGACTTAATATATTTAGATTGATATAAATCATTAGTACTCAATTTATCACTACTAAAACCTAAATTATACAATATCTCACCTTTTAAATCTTCTTGACAATTATTGAATGAATATAAGCTTGTAGCTGTATAAACACGACGAGGCTGTATTATACCTCTATAGTTTTGAAAATCACCACTAAGCAAAGGTTCTCCATCTTGTACTAGAATAAGGTTAACACACTCAGCATCATTAGGTTTAATTTTATCTATTCAATTGTACTTAGTATTTAACATAAATCCTAAACCTTTAGAAGACAAGTACATATCTTCATAAGACTTATTAATAAAATATTTTGCCTCTGATGTATCATGTTCATTTACATATATTATATCTTCCATTCTATCAACAAATTTCCATCGCAACCCCTTATCATTATAATCTAAATAACTAAAACTAATTGGACCTACTTCTTCTTTGCCATTATTTTTCACACACAACCTAAATACATAATAATAATGATTTACAGATTTTGCCCTATACTTTAAAGCTTCTTCACACGAAACCTCTTCTGCACCATTAGAAAAAAAATCAACATCATCAGTACATGTAGGCGCTACAAAATTATACTTATATGACCTATTATTAATAAAACTATCATTATCCATAACATACATCCTACATGGAGTAATAGATACTAAACTTAAATTAATCTTATCAGAAGACTCCGCTACCTCTGTACTGTCTAAAACAAAATTAGTATTTGTCTTAACATATGAAATAAAAGATTTTAACAACACTGGATCTGCCTCAAAATAACTCATAGATTTACAACTCTTATATATCCTTCCTAAAAAAGAATTTTCAGGAATAAATATCTTATCTCTATAATATTCCAAATACTTAAACTCATCAGAATCACAACTTAAAATTAATGGAGTATTTTCTTTTACCACAGTTTTTATATTTTGTTTATCTATTTCTTCTATCTCTACCTCTTTATCCACTGTACTATACTTTACATCATCTAAGCTAACACTACATACTACTGTAGCTTGATTTTGATTTGCATCAATTACAGTAACAGGTATCTGTGCATCAGATGCACTGTTGATTGTAACTTGTTTGAAAAAGTCTCC
>JAQVPP010000001.1 GCA_028702045.1 Minisyncoccota bacterium | reverse complement strand
TTTAGGCCTTTAGCTGCTCTGAACTTAACAGCCTTTTTAGCAGCAATTCTAATTTTTTCACCTGTTTTTGGATTAACTCCCATTCTAGCTTCTTGATGCTTTACTACGAATGTTCCAAAACCTGAAATTGTGATGTCTTCACCTTTCTTAAGTGTAGAGATCATTTGTTCAATTAATGTGTTAACAACATTCTCTGCATCTTTTTTTGTTACTTTTAATTGGTCTTGAACAATTTCTACCATATTGTCTTTTTTCATAGTACAAAAATTTAATTAATTTATTATTAAGATTCTAACAGAAAATTTAAAAAAGTCAAATAAAATCAACGTTTTTTTTATCTTGCGTATTCTATAGCTCTTTTCTCACGAATGATTACGACCTTAATCTCACCTGGGTATTTTAGTTCTTCTTCTATTTTTTTAGCAATGTCTTTAGCTAGTTTTAGGGGTGTGTAGTCATCTGTATTCTCTGCATCAACAAATACTCTAATCTCTCTACCAGCTTGTATAGCATAACTCTTCTTTACTTTGTTAAATACATTAGCAATTTCCTCAAGATCATGTAGTCTTTTTAAGTATTTTTCCAAAGACTCTTTTCTTGCACCTGGACGTGAAGCAGAAATAGCGTCTGCAGCAGCTATAATAGCCCCTTCTAAGCTACTAATAGGTACATCTTCATGATGAGACTCCATGGCATCAATAATTTCCTTTTTAACGCCATATTTTTGTAAAATCCTCTTACCTAGCTCAACATGAGTACCTTCTGTTTCATAATCAATGGATTTACCTATATCATGAAGTAATCCTGATTTTTTAGCTACATCTACATTAGCCCCTAGCTCTAAAGCAATCATGGAGGCCAAACTAGCTACTTCCAAAGAGTGTCTGAGTACATTTTGGCCATAACTGGTTCTGTAGTTTAATCTACCAAGTAAGAAAGTTAATTCTTGTGGTAAATCTAATATACCTATTTCATAAATAGCATCTTCGCCTGCTTTTTTAATTAATTTCTTGATCTCTTCTTCTGCTCAAGCTACTTTTTCTTCTATTTTAGCTGGCTGAATCCTACCATCTTGAATTAATTTTTCTAAAGCCAAACGAGCCACTTCTCTTCTTACAGGGTTAAATGATGAGATAGTAATAACATCTGGAGTGTCATCTATAATTAACTCTACTCCTGTGATTTTTTCAAAATGATGTATATTTCTTCCCTCCTTACCAATTATCCTACCTTTGATTTCTTCATTTGGCAAGGCAACTGTTGTGATTAGGTTTTCAGAATTATTCTCATGAGCATAACGCTGTACTGCTGTTTGCATTATATTTTGAACCTTTTTCTCTATTTCTTCCTTATTGGTTGTTTCTAATTTTTTAACATATTGGTAAAGATCATCTTTTGACTCATCTTCTATTTTTTGTAATAAAAGATTCTTAGCCTCTTCTTTAGAAAGACCTGATACTTTATTTAACTTTTCTTCTGTTTCTTGTTTTATTTTTTCAATACTTTCTTTGATGCTTTGAACTTTCTCAATATCTTGATTAAGTTTTTCTTTTTCTTTATCAATGTTTAGTTGTTTTTGATCTATAAACTCCTCTTTTTTAAGAAGTCTGTCCTCAGTTTTATTTAACTTATCTTTGATAACTGATTCTTCTTTTCTTAATTCCTTTAAGATATCAGCTGCTTTTTCTTCAGCTTCTAAAATTATTTTTTTAGATTCTTCCTTGGAGTCTAGGATTATTTTCTTAGCCTCTTCCTTTTTAGCTTGTATAGTTGAATTTAATTTTGTTTCTATAGAATTGTTTTTTGATTTTACAGAAATATGCTTAATTAAATAACCAACTGCAATACCAGCTATTGTAAAAATTATATAGTCTATCATGTTAGTTTTTATTATTAAAAAACCTATTCTTTGCAGAATATCATTAGATTTTTAAAATTTAAAAGTTTAAATAATTTCACAGTTAAAATTTCAATCCACTTAATTACAAATATTTCTGAATTAATAGGTTAAATGATTAATTAGCTTTGTATATGTATAACATATACAAGATTAGTTTACCATAAAAAACCAAATTAGACAACTAATTTGGTTTTTTTCTCTATTTAAATAATGGATCAAAAGTTTCTTTAATAATATCTTTAGCTATATTTATCCTACTCTCATTGTCTGAATATATGGTAAAGATAACATCATCATAGGTATAATTTTCATTGGTTTTTTTATTAAAATATATTCCAGAGCGCTTGTTTTGTGGAGCACCTAGCATCTTACATAAATCTACTATGTCATCATTATTATACTCAGGGACTATGCCCTTTTTATTTAACTTAAACTCATATGAATATTTAGCTAATTGTATATCTTCAGAATCTATATTATAGTCACCATTTTGTGCATCTATGATTTCCCTAAACTTGAGCAAGGCTTTACCTGTTTTTAGACTTTCTCTAGCCTGCTTAACTCCATTTTTTATTCCACATAAGTTAAGTAAGCTTCCTGCTAGATTAACTGCCTTGTCTTCTAGATCTATTGATCTATTTTCTTTTTGCTGAAGTACACGCAAGACATCTCTAATCTCTAGTGCAGGACCTACACCATTACCTATTATACCTGTTGATTTAGAGATAATAACTTTTGTTTTAATTTTTAAAAACTTTGACACTTTTTCAAACATTTTTTTAACCTTTAGGGCCTCTTTTATGCTTTTTACTTTGGCTGTTTTATTAACTGGGATATCTATAATTAATCTATTAACGCCTGTAGCTATTTTTTTAGATAAGATACTAGTAATTAATTTATATGTTGGTTCTATGCCTAAATCTTTGGTTATTTTAATAAAAATATCATCAGTTGGAGATAAGTTGATGGCCCCTCCCCAGATCATACAAGCATTGTTTTTTTCAATTAGCTTATATATCTCATTAGTGCTAAAAGATACATCCATTATTGTCTCTAAAGTATCGGCTGTACCTGCCACTGAAGTAATGGCACGAGATGATGTTTTAGGGATAATAATATTAAAACTAGCAACAATAGCTACAACTATAGGTGTAGTCCTATTACCACTGAGACCTCCTACAGAGTGCTTGTCTGCAACTATGCCATTAAACTTTAAGCAATCACCTACTACGGCTTGTGCTTTGGATAGATAACAGAGTTCTTGAATTGTAAATGGATTTTTCTGAAAACCAAGAGCAATGAAAAAGGCAGTCTCTACATCATTAATCTTGTTAACTACTAGATCGTTCATTATGTTTAAACAATCCTCATAAGTTAATCTGTTGCCTAAAAGTTTTTTGTGAATAGCTTTTAAACCTAGAGACTCTTCTGCAAAATATATTTTTAAAATTTCATTTTCTGGGATATCATATATTTCTCTTAGTCCTTGACATAGACCTATCTCATCATCACCTAGTAGTGAGGCTGTGGTAAATACTTCAGCATATACCTCTTGATTATTGAAATAAAAATAAATAGTATCTTTATTTTTTAAAGAATATTTTAAAGCAGTGTTGTCATTTACAACAACCTTGAAACCATCATCAGTGTCTATATCTATATGCTTTGTTTTTAAAGGAAAATAATTCATATTATTTTATTAATTTTAAATAATTTTCTATTTCTTGTTTTAGTATAGGAATACAATCTACAACACCAAACTCATTTCTAATAGAATTAGAAGCAACTATTTTAAGTGGATTAGTTTTTTTCAACATATCTTCTGTATCGCCTACTAAAAGTCCATGAGCAAATACATAGCTAATTGATTTTGGCTGATGTTCTTTTAACTGCAAGACTAGTTTTAATAAAGTACCTCCTGTAGAAACTACATCATCAACTATGATAAGGTTCCTGTCCTTAAGACTTACTTCTTTGGGTACAGATACTTGTACTGTACCATGAGTGATGTCTCTCTTTTTCTCACAAACAACTGTCTCCATCTCTATGTTTTGAACAAAACTCTTAACAAAAGCAGCTGCTTCTGAATCTGGACCTATGACTAATGGATCTTTTACATCACTAAACTCTTTTGCACATTCTGGGAAAATAGAAAGAGACTTAGACAAACAAGTAACCATTTCTGATAAAATTAGTCTGTGCTCATGAGGGTTTATAGTTAAGAAATAATCACAGTATTGGCTAATAAATCCTCCAATTATTTTAGCTGATATACTGTCACCTGGCTTGAACTCTTTGTCCTGTCTGGCATATGGTAAGTATGGAATAATACCAATAAGCTTATTACACTCTTGTTTTAGCCTGTTAGCTAAGATTAAGAAACGGATAATATATGCATTAATATCTTCATCTTGATACATATCTAAAAGAAGAACTCCGACTTTAGCTTTGGATAGTTTTAAAATCCTAGGCTTAATTTCTCCATCAGGAAAAGTCCTGTGCTCTACTGGTAGATAATTTGCTTTTAGACTTTTGGACAAGTCTTTAGCTAAATCATCTCCAACTATTATTAATTTTTTTTCAAACATATTGTTATTTTAATTTTGTTTGTATAATATTATTTAATTCATCAAAACTAGTATATCCTAAAGGTAATTGTTGAGCATTTAGATTAATTGTCAAAATTTCTTGATTAAGATAAGTAGAAGGAAAACCAAATCTCTCATCTTCTTTTAGGTTAGATATATATTCTCTACTATGATTATATATATACTCATCATACTTATCACTTAAGAAACATTCTTGAAATTGATCTTGATTCATTTTTACTTGCTTGGATAAATTAATAATATTTTCCTCTGTGAATACATCCTTAATTGTGTCTGCATTGGATGCTTGATTGAAGAATATGTTGTTTAATTCAAAAAACTTATTTTGCTCATTAGCACAATAGACTGCCTTAACTGCAGGAAATGATGGTTCTGTATAGTTTAATGAAATTAGATCATAAATAATATGTATATTATTTTGTAAAAGCTTATTTTCATTTGGATATATTGTTTCTAAATAATAATCTCTAGCAAAATGACATCCATACTCAAGAACTACTTTTAATTCATTTTTTCCATTCCCTTTTTTAGATAATTCAAGTAATTGATTCTTTGGAATAGGTTTTTGGAAAAAATTCTTTTGAATAAAAAAACCTAAAACAAATAAAACTAAAAGGATAAATAAAATATTGATTAATTTGTTTTTATTTTTCATACATTAAAAATTAAACTTAATATATATTAAGTTTAACATATTATTTTAAAAATTTTCAAACTTTTTTAATAAAAAAACACAATAATCCGCAGGCAAAATCTTTACTTAGAGTAAAGAATCACGAGAAGTGAAGAGGCGTAACCCAGTCGGAACCAGATATACCCATCAACGACAACCCTTACAAGACTTATATTTTTTTCAATATATTTAAAAAATTAAAAAGTCTGTTGCCTACAGGTTATTGTGCTGTTTATTTTTACTTTAGTAATATACCATATTGATTATTTTTTGTCAACCCCCTAAGGTAATGTCACCGCACATATTTCATTTTTATGATATAAATAAGAAAATCGTTACAAGCAACTAGATACATATAAGTAAAAGAGGAAATAAAAAAAGACCCTTATTTATACTCGTTTGGGTCTTAGTGCGAGTGGGGAGAATTAAGGAGAAAAGGGCTTAAAAATCCTTTTTCCTTTTTGATCAATCCCCAAGAAAGAGAACCATTGTCCTCCTATTTTTTTTATGTGCAGTGTTCGGGACTTGTTCCCTCTCACCACTACAACTTCTCTGGTTCTCTTTTTTTGATTTTCACTAATAATTTTCATTAATGTCCTTTCTTGCTCTCCTCTTTTTTGGCAAGAGGAAGCCAAAATATTGATAAAATTATGTTAACATACTTTTATTAAATTGTCAACCCCCTAAGGGCGGATTCTACTCCGAAGTGCAACAGTAAGATAAAATATATAATAAACCAATTTAATTAAAAAAGACTCTTTTTTTGGTATAATAAATTTATAACAAACTTAGTAAGCTAAATTACTCTTTTTAGTAATTAATATTATTAATCAACCATTAATTACTTATAGGTAAAATTATTAATAAAAATTTTATTTTTTAGATAAGAATTGTTGAGCCATTGTTTTATAATTCTCGCAATATTTTTCAATAAAAGCCCCATCTTCAAAAAGTGGAACTAAATCTTCTTTCAAATATTTAATATTAATTTTTTGAACTAAATCATTTAATTTTAAATATAATTCTTCTAAATTATCAATTTTTAAAGTGTCTTTAATAAATTCCATATTTGGAATTATCCCTTTTTGCAAATACCAGAGAAGATCAAAGTAATCCCTACCTTTAAAATTATAGTTATCGTCTTTACCTTTAAAATATTTGCGTGTAAAAATTGCACAGATTTTAGAAGCCATTAATGTCTCTAGATTGTAATTTCTAATTATAAAATTAAAACCTAGAGCGGAAATAGCTGTTAACTCAGTTGTATAGGATCCAGAAATTGCATCTGATATTTCTAATTTAACATAAAGTTTATCAGAGTCATTATCAGCAGCAAGACCTAATTCTTTAAGAATAGGAAACTTAAAATATATTTTTTCATAATGACCAGAGATGGAATATTCTAAATTATTAAATAAAAATTTTTGTTTAAAATATTTTAATATATCTTCTGCTAACTCTTTTTTATTAATAGTAGCTCCTTTTTCAATATCCATATCAATATCTTCAGATAATCTATTTAAACCATAACAAACACGTAAGGCACTGCCACCAATAAAAATTAGATGTCTGCCATAATCAGAATTATATAAAAAATTCAAAAAATAATACTGAAGATGTTGTTTTAAAAGATTCCGAATTGCTTCTTTGGGTATATCAGCTTGGATTTTATTATCAACAATTGTTTTTAATTCTTGTAAAATCATATTTTTTATTTATAAATACTTTTTTTTAAAATATTGGCAATACGTTTCATTTTTTTGGATTTTGATTTTAAACAATAATCATAAAATAAATTAAAATCATTTTTTGAAAAATTTTCTCAATTAATACGCAAATCTTCCAAAATTTCTTGCTTTAAATTTTTACTAATATTTTTTTTAAGATATAAATAATCAAAAACTGCCTTAGATTTATTAGCTTCAAAATAAACATTAGAAAGAAATCTTTTTTCATCATATCCAAAATAAAAATCTTTTTTTATAGAATAATAAATAAAAGATCCTAAAAAATTCTGATATTGTTTCCTAGTTTTTAACGTAACCGAAGTAATGCCATATATTGCTTCTGTTAGTAAATTATATTTTTGCATAACATATTCTCGACTTAAATAAGAAGGACTTTTTAATTGACTAGCAATATATTCTTTTAAACCATCTTTATCTTTAGTTCTAATATAAAAATCATTAGACATGTAAAGTCCATTTTTAAGCTTTAAAATATCACCAGTCTTAAAAGCATATTTAATCTGAGCGTTTAATGTATTAATTTTCCCTTTATAATATATTGCTATATTTTGTTTGGAAAATAAAGGCATATTTTTTACGATATCTTTTATATTTTTTCCCATTTGATTTACTTTTAGTATACTTTATATACTAATTCTACATTAAAAAGTAATAAAAGTCAATAGGTTGCCCGAACACTGTGACTCCCATATGATAATGTCATGGTAATCCCCTATGATAATGTCACCACACATATTGCACTTTTATGATATAAATAGATAAGGAGGGTCTCGTGACCCTCCTTGTTTTTAACCCTTATAGGTTAGCTAGATCCCCTCCCACTTAGATATCCCATCTTGGATATGGCGTGGTCTACGGGGAAAAATATATCTTATTAAAATGATATCAAAGATGTTTTAAAAAGTCAATAGTTTTAAGTTTGTGTGTAAATATGGTATAATAAAAATAAAAACATGATAAATAAAGTTTTGCAAAAGATAAAAGATAGTCCTAACTCTGCTGGAGTCTATCTTTTTATGCAAAATAAAGAAATCATATATGTAGGTAAGGCAAAAGATCTAAATAAAAGACTCAAATCATATATTAATCAAAATAATAAGAAAAATATCCAGATAAATAAGAAAGCTACTGATTTAAAATTAGTTTTGACTGATACAGAGGCAGAGGCATTAATCAAAGAATCTTTTTTGATTAAAAAATATCAGCCCTTTTTAAATACTGTATTTAAGAGTGATGCTAATTACTCTTTTGTAGAAATAACAAAGGATACTTTTCCTCGTATTTTTGTTAGGAAAAATAAAACAAACCTAAGCTCTACTTATTTAGGACCTTTTACTAATTCTACTCAGCTAAAAAGCCTACTAAGTTACTTAAGAGATGTGTTTCCCTATTGTACATGTAAGAATATGCATAAACATATGTGCTTAAATTCCCAACTTAATTTATGTTATGGGTTTTGTTGCCAAAAAGATGCTAAATATACAGCTAGTGATGTTAAGAAATATAGGCAAAACATATCAAATATTAAAAATATATTGCTTGGTAAGCGAACATCTATTTTAAATAAAATTGAAAAAGAAATAAATAAGAATATTATTAAACAAAATTTTGAAATAGCTAACGATCTGAAAAAACAATACTTAGGTATAAAACAAGTTTTTGAACATAAGAATGTATTACAGGATAATTATGAAACTAAAGAACTTTTAAAATTATTTGATATAGATAATAAAAAAGATATACGTATTGAGATGTATGATATATCTAATATTATGGGTAAATTTGCTACAGGATCTATGGTTGTTTTTGATGATAAGGGAATCAATAAAAGTGAGTACAAGAAATTTAAAATTAAATACAGTCCTTTAGAGCCAAATGATGTACTTATGCATGAAGAGGTTTTAAAAAGAAGATTTACTCATGACTGGACTTTGCCTGATGTAGTAATCATAGATGGAGGTATAGCTCAAGTAAATACTGCGGTAAGAGTGATAAGTCCATTATTCCCTGATATTAAGATAGCTGGTATGGCTAAGGGAAAACAAGAACTAGTTTTCCCTGATAAAAAAATAAAATGAAAAGATTTGGATAATAGTGTTTTTTATATTTTAAAAAACCTACAAGACGAATCTCATAGGTTTGCTATAAATTATCATAAGTTGTTATATAAGAAATATAATTTTAAAGACTAAGATAATCTTTTAAAAAGTCTATAATTGGAGTGTCTCCCATGACACAGCCTTTGTCTTCTGGATTATAGAATAGAAATGGGACGCCATATCCTTGAGAATCTAAATTACACTCTTTAACTTTTTCTACAAATAGCTCATTATACTTTCCACTAGCATCAAGCTGTAATATATTGATTTTTTCATCAATATTATTCTCTTTGATAAAGTTGTTTACATTATGACAATGTGGACATGATTGAGAATAAAATAAAATCATATCTGGATCTTCAACAGAAGAATCTTCTTGATTATTAGAGGTTGCTTGTGTAGGCTCACTTAATATCTCTATATCTTGATTATCTATTAATTCCTGCAACTCTTCTTCGGATAACTCTACTGTAGTAGGTTGAGTATTATTTAATACGAAAAAGATACCATATGACCCTAAAACAAAGACAATGATAACAATCAAAGCCCCTAATTGTTTAAAAGTTTTTTTATTTGGTTTTTCCATGTTATTTATTTTTAATTTATATGTGCCCAGGGCGAGAGTTGAACTCGCACGAGAATAAATCTCACTACCTCCTTAGGGTAGCGTGTCTGCCAATTCCACCACCTAGGCAAAGAAAAAACAGGTTAAACAACCTGTTTTTATTTTACTTTTCTTCAACAGGTTGTGTACTTTCTGTAGTTTCCTCTGTTGTAGCAATTTCTTCTTCTATTTCTGGTTCTGCTTCTTCTTCAAAAATATCTTCGTTACTTTCTACTCTAGTAGTACTCTTTCTTAATTTAGACTTAGTTTCTTTAATAGTCTTGTCTCTAAGAAAATAAAGTTTTGATTTTCTAACTTTTGAAGATTTTAAAACTTCTAGACTAATAATATCTGGAGAGTTAAGTGGTAAGATCCACTCAATACCTATACCAGAAACAATTCTTCTAATAGTAATAGTTGATCCTATTTCTGAGCCATGTTTTTTAGCTATGACTAAGCCATGGATAATTTGAGTTTTTTGAGCTTTATTTTTAGCTTGCTCATTTAATCTGATAACTACCTTAACAGTATCACCAACATTTACTTTGTGATTTGTTTTGCTAGCAAAATTATCTTTTATCCATTTATCTATTATTTGTAAATTCATAATAATTCAATTATTTCATATTTAATATGTTAAATTTAACATAAAATAAGGTTTTAGTCAATATTTTTACCTTAAAATAAAAAAGGGAGGGTCGTGTGCCTTGGAGCTTACGATGCCCTCCCATGTGCGTTATTATAAACAATATTAACTCTATGGTATATTATAATATACCATAGATTCCCCCTATGTTAAGGGGGATGATTCCCTAAATTCATAGGGTACCTCCTTGTTTATATTTTTATAATACCATTATATCATATATAGTTTAATTTGTCAATACCTGTGACAAAATTGTATATTTTTAATAAAAAAGGGAGGGTTGTCTATTGTGAGTCTATCCTCATGGATATCTCCGTCGATAACCCTCCCTGTTGGTTAAATTATTATATTTAATCATAAGTGTATTATACCAAATTATCTTAAATTTGTCAAATTCTCTAAGTTGTACACATAAAAAGCATTTTGAAATGTTTGATCTTCTACTTCTTGCATTGTAACATCAAGAATAGTGCTAATTTTCTGAATAATATATTTTAAATTGGTTGGATCGTTTCTTTGTCCCCTGTTTGGCACTGGAGAGACATATGGAGCATCTGTTTCAATTAACATTCTACTTAGGGGTATCATTTTGATTATATTGTTAAGGGAATCTGAATATGTGATTATTCCTGAAAAACCAAAAAATCAATTTGGATTCTTTAATATCTCTTCTACTATATCTTTATCTCCTTTAAAAAAATGAAATATTGCTTTTTGTGTAAAGTTTTCTTGTTTTAATATGTTTATTGCCTCTTTATACAGATCTCTTATATGCAGGATAAGAGTTTTGTTATGTTTTTGAGCTAATCTTATTTGATCTTTAAAAATATTAATTTGTTTTTGTTTAAGATTTTCCTTTTCTTCTTCACTTAAGTTTAAGTGTTCTATATATGAATAATCTAGGCCACATTCTCCTACTGCTATCACCTTCTCATTAAGAATGAGTTTTTCAAAATTATTATCTACTACTTGTTTTGTCTCGTCTATTTTTTCTTTGCTCTCATCTTTATCATATAGGCTCTCTTGTGGTAAAACTGATACTGGATGTATGCCTACAGAAGAATACATAAAATCATATTGCTTACTTAACTCTATAGACTTAATAGAGTTTTCTATATTGGACCCCACATTGATTAAATAAATATTATTTTGTTTTAATTTGAAAACAAGATCATTGAGATCGTTTTCAAAAGCATTGAATTGTAAATGTGTGTGTGAATCAAATATCATATTAATTATGTTTAATTTCTAGAACATCTCCATCTTGTACTAAATATTCCTTGCCTTCTGATCTGATTAATCCTAAGCTTCTAGCATTTTCTCAAGATACAGAATCAATTAGTGTTTGCCAATTAATAGTATCTGCTTTAATAAATCTTTCTTTAAAATCATTATGAATTACACCTGCTGCGTCTGGAGCTTTTGTATTATTTTTGATTGTTCAGGCCCTTGTCTCATCTTGTCCTGTTGTGAAAAAAGTAATCAAATCTAGAAGCTTGTATGATTCTCTAATAAGTATATCTAGTTCTGATTTATTTTCTATGCCTAGCTCTTCTTTTTCTAAATCAGATAAGTTAGCAATATCATACTCATCACGAATATCTATGATGATATACTTGAAATTATTTTTAGTAAAATATTCTTTTATTTCTGGATCCACCTCATCATCTTTGCCATTTAGGACAAAAAGACAAGGTTTAGCTGTTAAGAAAGAGTATTGCTTAAGTATTTGTCTATCATTATCTGATAGATCTAGATCTCTGATTAAATTCCCTTCTTTTAGCTTACTCTCTATATTCTCTAATACCTCTACTTCTTTAATAGCGTCTTTGTTACCTCTTTTAGCATCCTTTTTTAAAGAGAAAAGTCTTTTTTCTATTGTCTCTAGATCTTTTAAAGCAAGTTCTGTATCTAGTATTTCTTTAGACTCAATTACATTTACTTTGTCCAGGACATTTAAAATCTTTTCATTTTTAAAAGCACGTAATACATATATGATAGAATGAGTTTCACGAATGTTAGATAAAAATTGATTACCTAATCCTTCTCCTTTATTTGCTCCTTTAACAAGTCCAGCTATATCAACAAACTTAACTATAGCTGGTATAGTTTTAGCTGAATTACTAAAAGAACTTAATTTGTCTAGTCTAAAATCAGGTACTTCTACAATACCTATGTTTGGGTCTATTGTGCAAAATGGATAATTAGCAATATCTGCTTTGTTTTTGGTTAATGTGTTAAATAATGTTGACTTACCTACATTAGGCAATCCTACTATTCCTACTGATAAATTCATATTTTTTATTTAGTTTTGTTAAGTTTAGCAAAATATATCTTTTTTTTCAATAAAAAATAGGGATATGTATATATCCCTATTTTATTCAATTAAGTAAAACTTAATTTTTACTCAATTTCTTTTATTTTTTGAGCCAATCTATCTCCTTCCTCTTTTATTTTTTGAGCCAAATAGTCTTTTATTTGGCACTTAATATCATTATTTAAAATGAATATTGTGCCATGATAATAATTGGACTCATACTCATGCACAAAAATATACTTAATATCGTTTATTTTTGATTCTAAAATAAACAATATCTCTCCTAAACTAATTCCTTCCTCCCCTGGGGTTGAACTTTCTGTAAAAATAGGCTGATAATTTTCGGCATACCCTTTAATCTCACAAAAAGATTGGGTTATGCCTCTATTGTCATCTTCCCAAAAAGCTACAATGCTTTCGCAATGTTGAATACACAATCTCTTTATTTCTAAAGAGTTTAAGGAATATAAATTTTCACAGACTAAGAATGGAAATACATCATAAACAGCTCTTGTTTGGAACTGATTCATTATATTTTCTCCTTTTGCCCCAATACATTTGGAGCAATTGTGTTTTTTTAAACTAATATTACTATATCATACTTTATTAAATTTGTCAATTTCAACATGGCGGATTCTACCCCAAAATGCAACAAAAGATTCAAACACCTTTAAGACTAGTTTCAATAAAAAAAGAGATTAAATCTCTTTTATGTGGGCGATAAAGGATTCGAACCCTTGACCCCCTGGATGTAAACCAGATGCTCTAACCAGCTGAGCTAATCGCCCTTTTTTATACCTTTCTATTATACCAAATTTTTAAAAAAATACAAGAGGTAATAAAAAAAGAGACATAAGTCTCTTTTATATTATTGTTTTATCTTTTTCTTTTAGATAGTCTAGGGCTATATTATAATCACCCTTTCATTCTTGCTCGATAAGGTTTCCGCGCAAGCCTCCTTCTATGGCAATTGATTTTTCACTGCCCTTGCCTGTAATGACTAGAACATCTCCTTTTTCTAATAAATCAATTCCTCGCTTAATTGCTTCTTGCCTGTCTTCTATTTTAATTATTTTATCTTTATTCTCTATACCTTGAGCTATATCGTTTATAATATCTATAATATTTTCACCATATGGATCCTCATTAGTTAATATAATTTTATCACAATATTTTTCTACTACTTGACCCATAACTTTACGCTTGCCCATATCTCTTACTCCTCCTGACTTGGTTATGCCCTGTAGATTGACTGCACGTAACATAGTTCCACATGAACCTAATATGCCAATAGTTTTGTTGTAGTTTAATTTCTGAAGAGTGGAATATACATTTTCTAAAGAATCAGGTGTGTGAGCATAATCAACTACTATGGTTAGGCCGTCTGTTGTTTTGAGAAAGTTCATTCTGCCTTCTGGACCTTGATAATTTTGTATTGACTCTAATATTGTCTCTTTTACATTATCAAGCTTAAAAGTATTAACTACTTTATACGCAATTAAGTAGGCTAACATAAGGTTATATGCATTGAACTTACCAAGTAGTGGAGATTTGATGATTAAATTATCTTTTTCAAAGAATAGGTTTATTCCAGAATTGTCTATTTGATAAGAATCTGGTTTAAATAAATCTATGCCCATAATTTTACTTTTTTGCTCTATATTTTTATCTAGACAAAAACCAATTTTTTCTTTAGCTGAAAAAGATAGAAAGTACTCAGATACTTCATCATCTAGATTAGCTATGATTGTTTTGCAGACTTTTTCATTTTCAATTCTTTTATCCTTGTGATTACCTAGTTGTCTAAATAAAATTCCTTTAGCTTTTTTGTATTTCTCAAAACTGTTTCCATGCATCTCTAGATGCTCTGGTTGTAGATTTGTGAATCCTGCTAAATCTCACTCAATATAGTCACCCCTATGTTGATATAGCCCTACTGAGGTGGATTCTATGATGGCAACTCTGGCACCATTATCATATCCTTTTTTGATAAACTTATGTACTGCTGCCCTACCTGGCATAGTAGACCTTGATTGCTTACTTAAAAAAGATGATTTGTCTACATGATCTGTTTTCTTATCATTAACTATCTCAAAACTTGTAGTATATGCACAAAATTTAATATTTAAAGCTTTGAGTATATGACAAAGTACATCTATAGTTGTTGTCTTACCTTTAGTTCCAGTGATGCTTATGATGTACATATTTTTTTGAATATCTTTTAAAAGAATTTTCCCATAAAAAGCAAATGCCTTATCTTTTAAAATACGGACTAATTTCATTATTCCATAACTCATGGAGGCTATATAATCAAAAATTGATTTCTTAGTTTGCTTTAGTGACATAATATTATTTTATTTTGTTTATATTATTTGAATGAGACCTTTTGTTTCTAATGCTTGCAACATTTCTTTTGTCTGACTGTTAAATTGATCTATATTATCTATTTCTATACTAGTACCCTCAGTAAATATAACGTCTTGAGAAATATTAGTGAGATTAGGACAATTCTTAATAACTACTTTGTCACCTAGTCTAATATGTTTGTCTATACTTTTAAGATTAGGACAATTAGAAACTTCAATACCGCCTGATAAAGATATGTTGTCTCCTATACTCTCAAAGTTATCTAAATTTTCCAATATTACAGATGATCTAAATGTAGTATTGTCCTCTATTTCTCTCATCTCAGAACAGTTTGATATTTTCACCATATCTTGAAAAATATTATTTTGACCTAAAGATGTTAATGAAGGACAATCACTCACTGTTACTTTATAATCAAACATACTTCTTGAGGCAAGTTGTTTTAAATTTTTACACTTTTGAATATTAAGAATATATGAAGTTCTGTCATTTTTATCTACTTTAGCAAAAACACTGCCCTCGGGAATAGCCTCAAGACCATCACATCTAATCAGGTTTACATTTTTAGTGTATATGGTGTTTTGCTCCAGCTGTAGGTCTGGAATATCTGCTAGTAAAACATTTCCATCTATTAGACTGTTTGGTCCTAGTTTTTCTAAAACTTGGTAATTTTCTGGCATTACATCCATAATAACAGCCATTGTATTTTCATCAATAGAGCCTTCATCATAGGCTATTTTTTCTGGGTCTATGTGAAGTCTAGCACTATCTTGTATTTGTTTTTGTATTGTTTCTTCACCTGCTGATCCTTGATTTTCAAAATTATTCATAATATTATTTTATTTTGTTTATATTAATTATACTATATTTTAGGAGTTTTTTCTTATAATTTCTTTTACTTTAGAAACAGTCTCCTTTTTATCTACATTACCGCTAATACATATTTTCATTTTATCAAAATTAAATGTTTGTTTAGCTACTTTTTGCAAATCATTTTGATTTATTTTTTTAAATTTTTCCATAATACTCTCTAGTTCTTCATATTTATTCTTTAGAACTATCGATTCAGCTATGTTTTTGGCTCTTTCATAAAAATTATCAAACGCAAAATCTGTATTATTAATTAGAGATGTAACCCTCTCTTGTATTATTTTTTTATCAATTTTATTATTCTTTAAATAATTGAGTTGTTTTAGGGTTATATCTAGACATTTTTCAATATTATTCTTATCAGTTGGAATTGTGATGCAAAAAAATCCATAGTCTAAAAAACAATTTGTTCTTATACTCATAGAGTATATTAAACTATTTAACTCTCTAAGCTGATATTTTAAACTTTTGTCTCAACCTCTGTGGTTATTAAGACTACATATTAGTTTTGCTGGATACTTGTCTTCAGAAAACATATCTTTAAAAGGAAATCAAATTTCAATTTTTACTTGTTTTTGATGATTTTTATTTATTATAACCTCTTGACTTGTATTGATAAATTTAACTTTATTTTTCTTTTTACTTTTAACTAGTGGCAAATGATTAAATTTACTAGATATTCTTTGTATAACTTGTTTTTCATTAATATTTCCTGCCATTAAAATAACAATATTACTTGCTATATAATTATCTTTTATATATTTAGCAATGATTTCCCTGTTCATATTTTTAATACTTTTTTGATCACCTAGAGTTGGTCAGCCACCTGGATTGCTTTCTCCAAAAAAACTTTTTCTTAATAATATTGAATTATTGAAATCAACTTTTTCTTTTTTTCTTAATATCTCTGCTAAAACAACACCCTTTTCTTCTTCTATAGTTTTGTTGGTATAGTTAAAATTTAAGAAAATATCAGATAATAAATCTATTATGTTATTTTGGTATCTACTTGGAGCTCATATGAAATATTGGGTAATTAAATTATCTGTTCTACCGTTAATCTTTCCTCCATAAGACTCTACTTCTGTATATATTTCTTGTTTTGTTTTCTCCTTGGTTCCTTTAAAAAATGTATGTTCTATAAAATGCGATATACCCTGTTGGTCATATTTCTCATACTCTGCTCCTGTTTTTACAATTATTTTAAAAAGACAGGTTCTTTTATCTTTATTAGGAACTGTTATTATTCTTAAACCATTGTTTAGCTCTGTTATTTTATATTTATACATATTGATATTATTTATATTTTTTAAAAAAAGATAAAATATGAAAATTTTATCTTTTAAAATTTAATTTTATCTTTTAGGGCCTTTAGTGATCTGTGGATTAATACTCTTACATTACTCTCTGTTTTGCTTAAGATGTTTGATATTTCTTGATTACTTAATTCCTCAACAAACTTATATATAATGATATCAGCATATAGTGGCTTTATTTGTTGCAAACCTCTTTGGATAACTTGTTTTAAGTCTTCTTGATTTAATTTTTCTTCGAAAGAGTTATCAACTAAAGCATCCTCTATAACAGAGTCTTCCTTTAGATCATCAAAGGATAGATTCTTTTTATTAGTTCTGTAGTAGTCTATTACCTTGTTTCTGGCTATCTTATAGATAAAGGCTCTTGGATTTTTTAAATACTTAGCTGGCTTGTTTTTTGTGCTATTATAAAACTTAAAAAATACATCTGAACATATGTCTTGAGATGCTTCTTGTGAATTAGTTCTTAAAAAAACAAACCTATATACTTCATTAATATGTTGATCGTATATGTCGTTATAATAATTTTTATCCATATTTTCTTATTTTTTCAATATTCTATATTTTACCAAAAAAATACAAAATATACAACTTTTTTGAATACTTTTATTTTTATTAATTGTTAAATAAAAGTTTTATAAAATTAACAAACTTACTAAACAATTGTTTTATTCCACTAGGTTTGTTTGGGATTTTATCTATCGTTTCTGTTTGTACAGTACTTGGTTGTGTTTTGCTTTCTTGTTTTGTGGTAGTTACTTCTTTTGTTGCTTGGGTTGTTGTCTCTACTTCCTCTATGTTTACCTCTATTGCCGTATCTTTACTCATGACACTATTTTGGAATATATCTTGCTCTCTTTGCTTGTCTATTTGGTCTAGATTAATTTTTTTACCTGGTTTACTTATATCTACAAAAATTCTACATCCACGATATGGTTCACCATATTCGCTAACTTGTATCTTGTCTGTAACATCTTTTAGTAGTTTTTTACATTCCCTTATCTTTATATCAGATCTTAATACACATTGATCTCATATTTTTGGATATTTATAGCATATATTGTTTTTAATTACATATCCAGATTGACAACATGGCCCATTTTTTTCTGTAGATAGATCTGTTTTTATTAAATAATCTCCTTCTATATATTTCTTACAAAAAAATTCTCCCCTGTTGTTTTCTGTAGCATCTGGATAAAACTCTTTTTTATGTTCTTCTATACACGCTAAATACTCAGGAGTATATGTATAAAACTTACGACTAATCCCAGTATGTCAGTTTTGATGAAAACACCTGTTGTCGTAAGGATTATTTAATAAAATGTTATATATAGAATATTCTTCTTGATTAATTGTTAGTATCAAACTACATCTTCTATAAAGATCTGAGGAATAGTTAAGCTGAAATAAGCCTGTTGTATCAAAACTACAACCATATTCCTGGCAAGTTGCCTCAAAATGTTTAAGTTTTGTTTTTGTGCCACCTTGTTCTTTAAAGCACTCTAATTTTATTTCTACCTGATCACTTATAGGTTGCCCGTCTTTTTGAAAATAAAAAAAGTCTTTTTCAAGCAAGAAATATGCATCTACAAGATTATATGCAAACACTGAGACCAATACACTAAAAATTAATATTTTGAATAGTTTTTGCATTTTTAAAAATTATTTTTAATGTGCCCGAAGAGGGAATCGAACCCACACGAGAATAAATCTCAACAGATTTTAAGTCTGTCCTGTCTACCAGTTCCAGCATTCGGGCATTTTATATACTAATAAAATACCAAAGTTTTTTAAAAAAATCAATAGATACTATTGATTTTTTATTTAGCTAGTGTTTTGAAAAATTAATTTTTTAGTGGCTTTTGTCTTTTTGTTTTGGCTAGGCCCTACTGTATATATATCTATATTTTATCTAATTCTTTCATTGAGAAATTAAAGAATTCTTTTATTAATATAGCCTGAGCAGAGTTATAGCTGGTTTTTAAGTTTTTATCTATTCCTTTTAGGGCTGATTCTCTTAGTTGATCGTCACTTATGAGCTCGTCTTTATCAAGTTGGAAAAGTTTATATTTTTTACTAAATTCCTTAAACTCCCCTTGCTCTAGGTTATTGCCTAATAATTTAAATGCTTTTGCTCTTAAAATATTATTTCGGAATATTTCTTGAGTACTTAACTTAAAGGTATCTTTTATTTTAACAAATCCATCCATATTTGAATTATCTAAACAAGAGCTTATTCCTTTTAAAGCTAATTCTGTGTTGTCTAAAGGGATATACTTTGTATCTTGTAGATCAAATATTTTGATTAAATTCTCGAAAAGATTCATCTCTCCTGTTTGAATATATTTTACAAAAAGAGACTGAACTTTATCATTTATCTTATTTTGTAATAAATTGTCAAAATCTTCTTGAGAAATTAAATGCTTAACCTCTAAAGCATGCATAAGATCTTCCTTATTTACTAAACAAACAAAAGCGTCTATTATTTCTTTTTTTAGATTATCTTGCAATGCTTTATCTTGTATATCAAAAAACTTCTGATATCTCAATAAGTCATTGACTTTGGTATTTTTTAAAAGTTTTTTAAAATTATCTCAAACTTGTTGATCGGAAATCTTGTGACGATCTAGGACCATCTGAGTTGCCTTAGGTACACCTAATACTGATAAAGGCTCTTCATTTTCACTAGTTGCCATCTCTACTAAAGTTTCAATGAAATCTTCAAAATCATAATCTGCAAAATTAATTATGATATTTTTTTGCTTGAATTCTTTCTCTTTTTCTATTTGTGATTTTTCTTGTGCCATGTTAAAATATTTTATTTCCTAAAACTCTTTCTATTTCCTTAACATCAGTGTTGCCTTGGATTAATTTATTTAAGGCATCCTTTAATAAAGAATCTGTGAGAGAATAAATGGTTTCTTTGAAGTTTTTATCTTCTAGAGATTGAGTTAGTTGCTTTCTGATACTATCATTGAGCACTAATACTTCAAATAAACCTATTTGACCTTTGTACCCTGTAAAAGAACATTGCTCACAACCTACTGCCTCATAGATATATTCTGGAGGAGTAATGTTTAAGACTTGCTGAATTTTTTCTTTTTGGAAATTATTTAATAATACTTTCTTTTTACAGTGTGGGCATAGTCTTCTTGATAATCGTTGAGCAATTAAGCAATTAATACTATTTAGCAATTCCTCTTTATTAATATCAAAGTTTTGTAGTCGTAAAAGTGATGAAGAAATATCTATAGTGTGGAGAGTAGATAAGATTAAGTGACCTGTAAGTGATGCCTGTACGGCTACTTGAGCAGTTTCTTTATCACGTATCTCTCCTACTAGAATAATATCTGGATTTTGACGTAAAAACCCCTTTAATGCGTTAGAGAAGGTGTAATCCTTGTCTATATCTACTTGAGTTTGAATAACATTGTCTACTGTATACTCAATAGGATCTTCTATGGTTAAGATCTTTTTGGATTTATCATTAAGTAATTTTAAAATAGAGTAGATTGTAGTGGTTTTACCTGAAGATGTAGGACCGCAAGCAAGTATTATTCCTGATGGATTATTTTTGGCTGTATATATCTTTTCTATGTCATCTGTATCAAAGCCAAGTGAGTCTAGATCTAGGTTTATATTTGTTTTTAAGAATCTTAAAACAATAGTTTCTCCATATCCACTAGGAACAATAGAAACTCTGATGTCAGTCTTAGTATCTTTTTCTACAGAATATCTGCCCTCTTTGATATTACCTGCATCTGTTTCTAAATTAATTAGTTGTTTTAAGTATGAAACAAATGAAATATATTCTTCTTTTGGTAAAGTAAATTTGTCTGTTAAAATTCCATCTATCCTATATCTAATGGAAATCCTATCCTCTTGTGGCTCAATATGTATATCAGATGCATTATATAATAAAGCACAAATATTAATTATTTGGAATATGGTTTTGGTAGTTGATTTAGAAATTAAATCTTGAATTATTTCAAAATTTGATAATGCTTTTTGGATGTTATCGTAAAGATCATTATCTAATATTATCTTATTGTCTAACTTATCAGCTAATAAGCTTTGATACAGTTCTTCGGCGTAAGATATGTCACCACAAACTCTATATATTTCTTCAAGAGATGTCTGGCCATCTATAGCTTTTAAGATTCCAGAATGAATTAATGGAATCATACCTTCTTCTATAGCTATTTTTCTTAAACTTTCTAAAGATTCTTTATTTTTTACAGCATCTTTGATGATATCGTTGAAAAATAGAACTTCAAAAAGACCTGTTTGTCCCTTGTATCTAGATTATTACACTTTTCACACCCTTTACTCCTGTATAAGTACTTAATATCATCTGGAATATTAATTCCAGTCTTGTATGACAAGATGCTTAATATATTCTTTAGTTGATTCTTTACTTCTTGTGATGGGACATACTTTTCCATACAATGAGGGCATAATTTTCTACATAATCTTTGAGCTATGATTATTCTTAAAAAAGAAGATATGGTATCATGGTCTATACCAAATTCCTTTAACCTCATTATTGTAGCTGCTGCTTCATTTGTGTGAAGTGTAGATAGGAGTAAGTGGCCTGTAAGTGATGCTTGACTAGCTATCTGGGCAGTCTCCCTATCACGTATCTCTCCTACTAGTATAATATCTGGATCTTGTCTTACTATAGACCTTAGTCCATTAGCAAAATCATATCCTTGTTTCTCATTTACTTGAGTTTGATTTATCTCTTTAATTTTATATTCAATAGGATCTTCTATGGTTGTAATATTGAGGCCTTTGTTTAATTTTTCCTTTAACATAGCGTATAGGGTAGTAGTCTTACCAGATCCTGTTGGTCCTGTGACTAATACTCCGCCATTGGTTGATTTTAAAATTAGATTAATTAGTTTTAATTCATAATCATTAATACCTAGATCGTTTAATTTTAAAGTAATCTTGCTTGGATCTAGTATACGCATGACTAAGATCTCCCCATTGTTACCTGGAATAGATGAAAGTCTTACCTCATAATTTTCTTTATCAAGAATAGTGAACCTACCATCTTGAGGAGTATTTAAGATATTTATCTTTAAATTAGCTAACAATTTAATTCTGTTTTTGATTTGAGTATATTCTTCTTTATTTAATTCTAAAACATTATATAACAAACCATCTATTCTAAACTTTATCTGACAAGATTCTTTTTGAGGGTTTATGTGGATATCTGATACATTAGAATAAATGGCACTTTTTAAAATAATGTTTAGAACAAAGTTAGTTGTTAAGTTAGACAAATCAAATTCATTTAAATCATTAAATGGAATATATTTTGAGTCACTAATATTGATTTCTCCTGTGATTACTTCTCTATCCTTAGGTACTAGACTATACTTCTCTAAAGCATAATCAAAACTAACAAGTGAGCAGACATATAGATTTATCTCAAAATCTTTTTTCTCTAGTTCTTGCTTCAACTCCTTGACTTCTTTAGATAGGTTAACAATGGCTATATCTAATATACTACCTCTTTTATTAAAACAAATGAGTTTTAATTTTTGAGCTGTTTCTTTTGAAACTTCTTTTAGTGCGTCTGTTTGTATTTGGGTTTTTAATAAATAAATATATGGCAAATCTAATTCTTGAGCTAAAGACTTAGCATCATTTTCCTGACTGTCTAGATTATGTTTTTGCACAAAAGAGAGTCTCTCCTCTTCTTTTGGATCGCTTTTAAAATCCATAATTTATTTATTTTAAATTTTTTAAAATTTTTCTTTCAAATTCTCTTTTTTTTATTGTTTCACGCTTGTCATATTTCTTCTTTCCTTTACATATACCTATTAGTACTTTAATTATATCATTTTTTGAATAAATTTTTAAAGGGATAAGGGTAAAGTTCATTTCTTTTATTTTGGCATATATTTTTTCAAGTTCTTTTTTGTTTAGGAGTAGTTTTCTGGTTCTGGTAGGGTCATAATCTTTAGGCATATTTTTTATTTGATATGGAGATATGTGCATATTGAGCAAAAACATTTCTCCTAAATGAAAATATGCATAGCTACCTTTTAGGCTAACCATTTTCTTTTTTACTGCTGCTACCTCAAATCCTTTTAAAACTATACCTGCTTCTATTTCATCAAGTATTTGATAGTCAAATTTTGCTTTTTTGTTATCTGCGTATGTCATTATTCAAAACTAATTTTTTTCTTTTTTACATCACGTACGAACTCCATTATCATATACATTAGTGGAATAGATATAATTACCCCAAGTATACCTGCTATTTTACCAAAGACAGCTATTCCAAAGATAATGATAACTGGATCCATTTTAAATAGTTTGCTTCTGATTATTGGGGAAATTAAATTTTCTATATATTGGACAACAATGGATACACCTAAAACAAAAGCTAAAATAACTCAGCCTTGAGATATATGTAGTAAGGCTATGGACAAAGTAGCCAGTATTGGACCAATATATGGAATAAACTCAAGTACTCCCATCAAAAGACCTCCTAACAAGGCATAATTACTACCTACTACTAGAAGACCAAGACCTGTTAAGGCACCTACGAAAAAACTAATAACTAATTGGCTATATAACCAAACTCTCATTTTATTTTCACTTCTTTGTCATAAATCAATAACATAATTTTTATATTTATTATTTTCTAGCATAAAAGCTAAGAAGTTTTTAAATCAATCTTTCTGAATAGAGAAATAAAAAGAGAAAAGGAAAACTAAAGTAAGGGTACCTATAGAAGAAAAGATAAAAGATACATTCTTATATACATTTAGTATTGTTTCAAAAAGACCTCCTTGGGTTAGGTAGTAATTAAGTTCTCCATACTTGGATACCATGTTGATAACTTCTGAAGTAGCTAGTTGAGGAAACTCGGAAACTAAATTAACTATATTGTTAAACAATAAAGGAATAAAAATATATAAAACAGATGCTATTACTAGTAAGAGCATAAAATAAGTAATACTAACTGCCAGACCTCTTTTAAATTTATATTTTTCAAAAAATCTAATTGGGCCTTCCAGGCTGGCTGATAAAATCAAAGCAGCAAGTACAGCTAGAAGAATATTTTTAAAATATCAGACACCTATACACAATAAGATGAGTAATACTACTCTTATTAGTGTTTGTCATGAAATTTTTATTTCTTGCATAATAAGTTATATATTTTTTGTATAAAAGATGACTTTTTATTATTTAAAAGGTAATCATTTAATTGATTAATTTTAATGCGTGATTGTTTTTTTGTTTTACGGTCTCTGATAGTTACTGTATTATTTTTTAAAGACATGAAATCTATAGTTATTGCATATGGGGTACCTATTTCATCTTGTCTGGCATATCTTTTACCTATTGACCCTGTTTGGTCATAATCTACCATAAAATTGTCTTTTAATTGAGTATATACTTGTTTTGCTTTTTTGACAATTTTTTCTTTATTTTTTACAAGAGGAAGTACTGCTACCTTGTATGGAGCTAAGATATATGGGAAAGAGAAATTTTCTCCGTCTAAGGCATCATATAGGATAGCAAGTAATACTCTATCACAACCACAAGATGTTTCTATCACATAAGGGGTGTATGATTCTTTGCTATCTTCGTCAAAATACTGTAAATCTTTTTTGCTATATAGAGAGTGTTGAGTAAGATCAAAGTCAGTTCTGTTATGTATACCTTCTATCTCTTGTCAGCCAAAAGGAAAGTTATACTCTATATCACATCCCCTTTTACAGTAGTGAGCTAAATGATCATGATCTTTGAATCTTAGGTTTTCTTTTTTAAATCCAAGGTCAATATAGAACTGCATTCTTTTTTGTTTAAGAAGATCAAAATATATGTCTGCTTTGTCTGGGTTAACAAAATATTGCATCTCCATTTGCTCAAACTCTCTTGTTCTGAAAGTAAAGTTACCTGGAGTTATCTCATTTCTAAATGCCTTACCTATTTGAGCTATACCAAAAGGTATTTTTTTCCTCATGGATGATTTGATTCACTTAAAATTAGTGAAAATACCCTGGCATGTCTCACCTCTTAGGTAAGCAAGACTAGCACTATCCTCTACTGGACCAATATATGTTTTCATTAAGATATTAAATTTCTTTGGAGCTGATAGTTCTCCATCACATACAGGACAACTATCTTTTACATCATCTTGTTTGAATCTTTTGTGGCATTCCTTACATTCTACTAGACTGTCAACAAAATTAGAGACATGGCCTGATGCTTCTCAAACCTTAGGAGACATGATGATAGCTGAATCAATAGGAACTATGTCTAGATCACTTTTAATCATATTATTTAGCCAAAGTTCTTTTAATTTATTTTTTAGAAGAGATCCTAGTGGACCATAATCATATGAGCTGGAAAATCCTCCATAAATCTCAGATGATTGATTTATGAAGCCTCTTTTTTTTGCTAAATTGATTAATATTTCTGTTTTGTTTTCCATGATATTTATTTATTCAAATACTATATTATATCCACCCAAAATACTAGAGTCGTTGAGGATATTGGTGTTAAACCCACTTAAACTAAAGGTAATTTGTTCATTGGTAAATGTATCTATTCCCTCTATATTGATACTGTCAAAGATACTTTTTGGCAAATCTATATCACTTGTAGATGGGATTGTTTTGATTTGGAAAATGAACTCATCTGGTTTTATGATAAAGCCGTTACCAGCCTTAACCGAATCTAGATAGAGGATAAACTCTTGTTTGTCTGCATTATACTCTACATCTGATCCACCTATATATCTACCTGTATAGGTTACTCCCTGTGATAGTTTAGCTATTATCTTTACATTCTTTAAGTCGTTATAGTAGTTCTTTAGCGCTCAGTGTACAGTAAAGCAAGTTTCTTGATTTGGCTTTAATGGAAGTGATCCACAGTTAATGATACCAGTCTCATTATCCCTAAACTTCATATAGTTGATAAAGTCTACTTTAGTATTTAATTTTATTTGTTGTTGATCACTAGCCTGTATGTTTTGGTGCTTGCCATCTAAGACAACATTACCTTGGACAAAGGCTTTGGTATTTAGGCTAAAGTTTTTGTCTGTATAACTCTTGATAATATAGTTGTCCTTAACTCCTATCTCAAAACTAACTTGACCTTGTTCTCCAGAACTAATTCTAGCTAGTGATGGAATATTGGCTGGTTTGAAAAATACTGTTTTCAAATATGAGTTGTAGTAGCCATTATTTATTTTTATTTTAGAAGCATCAAATAACTTATGATCTAGTAGAATACTCAATTCTAGATTTGATAATGGAACTGTGTAATTATTTTTATATGTAACTACTATCTTAGCTGTATCACCTGGATTTAAATTATCAGGTATACTTAAATTAACTTCTAGAGGATTCTCTAGCACATCTACATATAGATTCTTTTCAGCTATACATAGGAATTCTCCATTGTGCTCATAACCTAGGCAGAATGTGAGTTTTTCCTCGTTACCACCTTTGCCTGAGAAGGAACTCATTATCTCTAAAGTGCCTTTAGTTTCTTTAGGTAAAGCACCTATATAGAAACTATTGTCTTTGAAAGGAATAGTAGAGTTAATTACATTATAGTTTAGCGAACTTTGTAGATGTAAGTTTAAGTTATCAAAATATTTACCTGATAAATTATCATATTCTACAAGTACTCTGAAATCATTTTCAGGTAATGTTTTAGATATGGCAGTTAATTTTAAATCAAAAATGTTGCCTCTGATTATGACATCTATATCTTCCTTAATTTCAAAATAACTTTTTATGTTTTCTGGAGAATACTTTAGTACTGCAGATAGGTTTAGATCCTGCAATTCTTTTCCTGTGCCAAGAAGAGCAAAGGTTTTTTCAACTTTTTCATTTGAGTCTAGTTTTTCAATTTCAAAACTAGGGTCAGAATCAATTAGCTTAACTGAGTTTGGAGTTTTTAAAAAAACTTCAGCGTTTTTAATATTTAGATTTGATTTGTTTTCAATAACAATCTGCAAATCAAATACTTCTCCTGACTTTATACTTTCTGGAGCACTTAATTTTATTTGAATGTTTGGTTTTTTAATTGTGTTAAAAACCATAAAAATAGTAATAATTACTGAGATAATTAATAATAAAAAAATTAAGGTTTTTTTATTAATTTTCATATTTTTTAATTTAAATTATATATTATTATTATATCATATTTTATTTTTTTTCAAAATGTATTTACATAAAAACCCCTTTCCGTAATGGAAGGGGCTTTATATAAGAATACAAAAAGAAAATGTGCTCTTTTGAGCACATTTTCTTTTATTGATTATTAAATTTGTCTCAATCTTCCTTAAAAATATATAAATCTGGTTTTTCGGTGTTTTCACGTATTTTGTTTAATAGAATTATTCCTTTTCTAGCTATATTATAAGCACCATTGGCGTCTCCATTAAATTCCCTCGCTATTCTGTCCTTGTCATTACTTATAATTCTTTCTTTAATAGATTGTAAATTTAGCGGAGAAATTATTTGACTTTTAGAATCTTGAGCAAAAGTTGAGAAGAAAGGCTTAACTGGAGATGCTATAAAATCAACATCTTCTCCCTTTTGTGTTATTGTTTCTTTTCCTGTATTTTTATCAATATCTATAATATATTTTTTGGAAAAAGAATTTCTTATTTGTAATATTAAATTAAATAAATATATAAATTGGTTAAAGAAATTTTTATTTATACTACTATTTTGTAAAAAAATTGTTTTTTTGCCTGTTAAATTTTTTTCATTATTCTTAATCTCTTCGACTATATTATCTGCTTTATAATTTATTCCTCAACTTTCAAATAAGTTTTTAAATTCTTTATTCAAGTCTATTACTTCATATTCTCAATGATCTTTCTCATTTCTATATCTTCTTATCCTGGGTATTTTAGAATATACACTACAATCTCGATATTTAAACTTTTGTTTTTTAATTTTTTGATTAACAAAATCATTTGGATTATAAGTAAATACAAAGCTTTTTTCTATATCATCTCAATAAATTCTAGTAAATTTATAGATGTTTTCTTTTATTTTTTCTTGACTTCAAGAATTACTAATATAAATATTCTTTCTAAAACCAGTTAGAGGGTCTGTAATTGATGTATAATTTGCTTGAGTATAAAATAAGATGCCTGTTTGGTTTCCCATTTTTTCAAAAGATTCAAAAGGGGCCACAAGTTGGTATCCATTAATAACCCCCCCTGCTTCACTAGCTTTTAATTGTTTAAAAACTAAATATCCTAATTTATCTATTAATGCTTTTTCAAATTGTTGATAAACACTTTTTTCAATCCCCCCACGAATTTGCTTGAATCTCATATTTAAGTTTTCTAAAACCACAATGGCATTATATTGAACCACTAGATCACATATTTTTTTAACAACTTCGGATAAATACCCTTTTTTTAAATCTTTAATGTTTCCTATGGCAAATCAACTTTGCTTTTGTCCTAGTTTTTCTTTTTCTCTTTGATTTAATAAATCAAAATAAGGTTTACCATTAATAGTATTCAAACTACCTTGTTCTAATATTTCTTGATTTTGATTAATTACACTGTAATATAATAAGTGTTTTTCTCCTCTATCTATTCCAATGATGTTAACATTTTTGTCTCCAATAATTTTTTCATTAATATTTTGATTAAACGATTTTTCAAGTCCTGCATGAGGAGAAGGAACATTGTTATTTAAAACAATAGATAAATGTAATAAAAATGCATCTTCTGCATATCTTTTATGGTCTACAATAGAATTGCCCTTGTTATCAATTTTTTTATTAGGTTTTTTGTTTTTTGGCCTAAAAAATATTTCTGCATTACCTGACAATTTAATTTTTTTCTCTTTATTTTTAATATTTTCATCTGAGAATAAATTTAAAAAATACAAAGTATTTAAATTTTTATTTATTTTGTTAGATTTTTCTGAAAAATCTTTAGTATATATCTGAAATAAATATAGCTTACCCTCTTCTACTAATTTATCTATATAATCACTGTTAATTTTTTGATCAAAATTAATTTTATAACCTTGCTTATCAATCTCATTGTTAAATTCACCTAATCCTGAATATTCAGCAGGATCTTTTCATTGTAAATTAAACTCTGATTGATGCCCACTAAGTTGTAAAACTTTTTGATAATATTCTATAAGTTTTGCTAATTTCGTTGCGCTAAATTGAATTTTGTTGTTTTTCTGGGTTTTTTTTGCATCTTGATATTCTTTGTATTCTTGCCTTAATGTTTTAAGCTGATCAGATGGATTAAAAAGCTTTTGATTTGTTGGGGCCCATGCAATCTTTGGAATCATTTTAAATGCACCTGGGAATAGTTTATAAGTCATTTTTTCATAATAATCTGTTCCTTCTTTTGGCAAGTTTTTATCCTCAAAACAAGAAGTATATCCTTTAACCAAAATACCTAGGTAGTATTTTTGTTTTTTTCTTAGAATTATCCCTAGATTATCCTTTTCTTTATTTTTATCAAACCCGCTTAAAAGTGTTCCACAATCAAAGTTTAATTTAATTTTATTCTCTTGATTTTCTTTTTTTGTTAAAAAATTTTTAATTGCATTGTAGAATTCGTTAAACCTATACTCATTAAAAAAAGAATAAAACTCTCCGTAAAAATAGTCTGAAAAGGCTAATTTATTTTTTTGTGAAATATGAAAATAATTAGCCATTTGATAAACTCTTAAAAAATTATCTATCGTAGTTTTCATTTTTCCTACTTCGTTTTGATATTTTTTGTCTTTTCTTGTGCATTGATTAAAAATATTTCAGTCAATCTCTATATTGTTATCTTGAGTTTTTTGGATTAAATTATTTACTTCATATTCCCATATTTCTAAAAATTGATCAAAATAATTATCTTTATTATTTAAAGTATTTTGATTTTTGAATAGATCTTCATAATACTTGTCTTTGAATATCTTTCCTTCTACTTGTGTATTATTGTTTAATGCATTTTGTATTTCTGACAAAGAAATCATTGATTTAAGATGCGGGTATTCTTTATTTTTGCTTGACGAAGATTGGGGTAATGCAAATTCAAAACTTTCAGGGTTTTTGAATCACTTATAAGAAATTGTATTTATAATTTTTTTTGACAAAAAAATATGTTCATATTCTTTAATAAAAATGTGTTTTTTGAAATTTTCTATAAATTTTTTAAAATCGTCTTTAAAAATATTGCTTTTATGTATAAATAATTCAAACTCTTTTTTTAATTCTTGGTTATTATTTATTGTGTTGTCTTCCGCACTCACTTTACCTAAAATTTGCTTATCTAAAGTAGTTAGCAAAACATAATTTGATTTTATAAAATTTTCTTGATTTAGTTTTTTATTTTTATCTCGTGCTTCTTTAATTTTTTTGTTTAATATTCCTACATTTTTATTGTAATTATTTACTTGATCTTGAGTTAAAGCAAAAACATAATTTTCTATTTGAAAAATATCTTTTTCTTCCGAGGAAAATTTTAATTCTTCTATAGTTTGTAATTTTTTATATTTGTCGATATTATTTAAAAAAGTAATAAAATTATTGAGCACTCTTGATGCTACTGAAGAATGTTTATCTCCATTTTCATAAAGATTTTCTCTGTTTTTGTTAAATTGAATTAAATATGTTGTTATTTTATCAAATACATCAAATATATATTTGTGTTTACCTTGGTATTCGATAAATAAACTGGGGAACCCTTGTTGCTCAAAAATTTTACTTTTATTTGCGGGGTATTCATCCTTTAGATAATTTAAAACTTTACCAGAACAAATAAAATCTTTGTTCTTTGAGTCATATTTCTTTTTTAAAATATCTTTTTCTTCTTGAAAATATCTATTAATTTCTTTGCATGTTTGTATTCTCGTGCTTTTTCATTCTTTGTCCTGTTTATTAGTTTTTATATTTTTCTGATAATATAATTCTGTAATTGGTTTAAAAATCTCAATCTCTATTTTTGATAAACCTTGTTGAATAATTTTCCTGTGGATGTCATCAAGATATGGTTTTGTTTGTAAATAACTTTTGTATATTAAAGAGTCTTTAGGTATAATATTGTTGTCCTCCAAGGTTTGCCTCGTTCTTCCTTGAGGCTTTAAACTAAACCTAATGGTTTTACTTACTTGATATTTGTTAAAAATATCTGAAAAATATTTTGTGTTCATATTTATTATTTATATTGATTATAATTTTTATTTTTACAAAAAAGAGTAGCAATTGTCGCCCAAAAATTTCTTACCAAACGGTTAAGTTTTTTTGGAATTGCTACTCTTTTTTGAAATTATTTTCATATTATATTTTTCGATAAGAATTTTAGGCGACATAATTAATATAGCATTTTATTTTTAAAATATCAACTGAATTTTCCTAAGTGTCGCTTTTATATAAGAACACTATTATTTATTACTTTTTTCTAATTAATTTTCTTCTGTTTCTATCTACAAAAGTAGAAATTGAATATATGTATTAGATCGACATACCAGTTAAAGCAACAGGGGACATCTACAAAAGTAGAAATTGAATATATGTATTAGATTCTTTTGTATCTTTACACTATCATCTATCTACAAAAGTAGAAATTGAATATATGTATTAGATTTTTAATCTATTGAAGAATTGGTATGGAATCTACAAAAGTAGAAATTGAATATATGTATTAGATTGCTAGCCTTAATTCTTTAACTTTACAATATCTACAAAAGTAGAAATTGAATATATGTATTAGATGGATAGTTGGGTAGATTTAGAAAGAATCTACAAAAGTAGAAATTGAATATATGTATTAGATGTACATTTATACCTTACTACCATTGTATCTACAAAAGTAGAAATTGAATATATGTATTAGATTACAACCCAATTCCCACAGATACTTTAATCTACAAAAGTAGAAATTGAATATATGTATTAGATGTACATTTATACCTTACTACCATTGTATCTACAAAAGTAGAAATTGAATATATGTATTAGATCCAAAGTTCAACTAAACACAGAAGAACTAATCTACAAAAGTAGAAATTGAATATATGTATTAGATACTTTTACTTGACACCTTAGAGGCACAGGATCTACAAAAGTAGAAATTGAATATATGTATTAGATATACAAATAATGAGTAAAGAAGACATGTATCTACAAAAGTAGAAATTGAATATATGTATTAGATTCTATAGGTGGTTTTTCATTATCTCCACATCTACAAAAGTAGAAATTGAATATATGTATTAGATTTTTCACAACCTATCTTCTTCTTCTAATCTACAAAAGTAGAAATTGAATATATGTATTAGATGCCAATAGCATATACAAATATACCTGCTAAATCTACAAAAGTAGAAATTGAATATATGTATTAGATATCTATTTTGATGATGAGCCCCAACACCATCTACAAAAGTAGAAATTGAATATATGTATTAGATAAAATATTATACAAAACTTTAACAAATATCTACAAAAGTAGAAATTGAATATATGTATTAGATGAAACCATACTCCCCCACATAACAAAAATCTACAAAAGTAGAAATTGAATATATGTATTAGATCTGAAGAAATGAGTATACTACCAGAAGAATCTACAAAAGTAGAAATTGAATATATGTATTAGATCCTATCAAGATTATGCTACAACTTTCATTATCTACAAAAGTAGAAATTGAATATATGTATTAGATTATATTTTGAATATAAGGACTATATTCCTAATCTACAAAAGTAGAAATTGAATATATGTATTAGATGCAAGAGATACAATGTTTTAACTCTTTTAATCTACAAAAGTAGAAATTGAATATATGTATTAGATGTTCGGCGTGCTTGTTATTATACACCTAATCTACAAAAGTAGAAATTGAATATATGTATTAGATAATCACTACTAGAAGCACTAGACTTAAATCTACAAAAGTAGAAATTGAATATATGTATTAGATACGCCTTACTGTACCGTGGTCCATATATCTACAAAAGTAGAAATTGAATATATGTATTAGATAATTAAAGAAGATGGAATACTATACACTATCTACAAAAGTAGAAATTGAATATATGTATTAGATTTTAAGTTTGGAGGAATAATTATCACCATCTACAAAAGTAGAAATTGAATATATGTATTAGATATCCAGGTACTCAACCTTACATTCTTTTGATCTACAAAAGTAGAAATTGAATATATGTATTAGATAGCAATTAATCATTATGATTTTATTTCAATCTACAAAAGTAGAAATTGAATATATGTATTAGATTTGATAGTAATTACATTGGTATATTATCTACAAAAGTAGAAATTGAATATATGTATTAGATGTTGTTTTATTTCATCAACAGACTTTCATCTACAAAAGTAGAAATTGAATATATGTATTAGATCTTCTAGCGTCAAGAGTGTATATACACTAAATCTACAAAAGTAGAAATTGAATATATGTATTAGATAGTTTGAAAAAGATAATATAATAGATATATCTACAAAAGTAGAAATTGAATATATGTATTAGATTAAAAAAATCTTTAAGTTTTTCTTCTATCTACAAAAGTAGAAATTGAATATATGTATTAGATGGTTTTGATTATCTATATAATGTATTTATCTACAAAAGTAGAAATTGAATATATGTATTAGATCTAGACGGGGTTATATAGCACCGTCTAATCTACAAAAGTAGAAATTGAATATATGTATTAGATTCTGTTAGTCACTCCATATTTATAGGTTAATCTACAAAAGTAGAAATTGAATATATGTATTAGATTTTCTTGAAATCTTCACTCATCTATCATCTACAAAAGTAGAAATTGAATATATGTATTAGATTTAATACAACGAACACAAAAACACTTACATCTACAAAAGTAGAAATTGAATATATGTATTAGATTTTGGGTCAACTGGGCTTTCACCTACATATCTACAAAAGTAGAAATTGAATATATGTATTAGATTTTCAGGAGCTTGAAATTTCAGGCCCTGATCTACAAAAGTAGAAATTGAATATATGTATTAGATTTTTTTCATCAAGTTTAACAAACAAACATCTACAAAAGTAGAAATTGAATATATGTATTAGATTCTATATAAGAATGTTAGTTGATTTAATATCTACAAAAGTAGAAATTGAATATATGTATTAGATATTCCTGAACACAGCAGTTTGGTAGTTCTGATCTACAAAAGTAGAAATTGAATATATGTATTAGATATTCCTGAACACAGCAGTTTGGTAGTTCTGATCTACAAAAGTAGAAATTGAATATATGTATTAGATAACTGATAATATAATTACTAATATAGTATCTACAAAAGTAGAAATTGAATATATGTATTAGATACAAATATTTTAAAGCTATTAAAACAAGATCTACAAAAGTAGAAATTGAATATATGTATTAGATAGCGCTTGCGCCGTAATTGTTTTACCCTATCTACAAAAGTAGAAATTGAATATATGTATTAGATTTAGTCACCTACTTCCATAACACTTCCAATCTACAAAAGTAGAAATTGAATATATGTATTAGATAGTTAAATAGTATAGATGAATATATAAATATCTACAAAAGTAGAAATTGAATATATGTATTAGATTTATTATACCAATAATTAGGCTCTTATCTACAAAAGTAGAAATTGAATATATGTATTAGATTAATATAGTTGTTAATTAAACCCATACATCTACAAAAGTAGAAATTGAATATATGTATTAGATGGCTTTATTCCAAGCTTGTTTATTGATCTTATCTACAAAAGTAGAAATTGAATATATGTATTAGATTTGTGTTGTTGTAGTAACTCTATTATATCTACAAAAGTAGAAATTGAATATATGTATTAGATGTTGTCGGCATATATGTTTATCTTAACATCTACAAAAGTAGAAATTGAATATATGTATTAGATCTTTACTGGTCTTGTTATTTCAAGCTCCTATCTACAAAAGTAGAAATTGAATATATGTATTAGATGGTTATAGGAGAAGCAATTGGCGATAGATCTACAAAAGTAGAAATTGAATATATGTATTAGATAACTGGTCATTTCTCCTTTACGGTTTAATCTACAAAAGTAGAAATTGAATATATGTATTAGATTGTGATACAGGACTAAGTGTCGCCTCCTCATCTACAAAAGTAGAAATTGAATATATGTATTAGATGTTATTTGTAGGCGTTGGTACTCATTATATCTACAAAAGTAGAAATTGAATATATGTATTAGATAAAACACTTTTAAAGAAAACCCCACATCTACAAAAGTAGAAATTGAATATATGTATTAGATTCAGAATTAGCAATGATACAATGGGTATCATCTACAAAAGTAGAAATTGAATATATGTATTAGATATTCACTTGTAATGAGAATGTTAGGGGCTATCTACAAAAGTAGAAATTGAATATATGTATTAGATAGCCTTGGTACATTTAATGAAATCATTTGATCTACAAAAGTAGAAATTGAATATATGTATTAGATTTTTAGAAAAACTGAAGTAGCACATATATCTACAAAAGTAGAAATTGAATATATGTATTAGATTATACAGAAGCAAAAGCAGACGGCGACACATCTACAAAAGTAGAAATTGAATATATGTATTAGATATTTTAGAATATGCAGTAGCTATTGTTTTATCTACAAAAGTAGAAATTGAATATATGTATTAGATAAGATAGGGGAGTATAAAATAGACTTCACATCTACAAAAGTAGAAATTGAATATATGTATTAGATGTAATTTACAGAGGATGGTTGGTGTTTATCTACAAAAGTAGAAATTGAATATATGTATTAGATCTAAATAATAAGAGTGGTTCTGTTCATATCTACAAAAGTAGAAATTGAATATATGTATTAGATGATTTAGGTGGGAAAAGCTCTGAGCTAAATCTACAAAAGTAGAAATTGAATATATGTATTAGATAATGAGGGGTAAAATGAACTCAGACCTAATCTACAAAAGTAGAAATTGAATATATGTATTAGATGATATGCTCCATAAGGACACTCGGTCTATCTACAAAAGTAGAAATTGAATATATGTATTAGATTTCACATACAGACCACAACTCAATATATCTACAAAAGTAGAAATTGAATATATGTATTAGATTTAAAATTATAATATGGATATACTATATCTACAAAAGTAGAAATTGAATATATGTATTAGATAGTACAGTTGACAAAAAAGTCAAGTTATGATCTACAAATCAATAAATATATTTGGACATAATTTTCTTTTTTGTCAACATGTTTTTAATTTATTTTTAATACACACACGGCAATTTCTATCAATTTTCTACAGTGAATAATTTGTTAAAGTTCTTATCAATATATTAATAATACCAAATAAATGCTTTTTCTGCAACTATTTTATTCAAAAAATACTAGCTCTTTTTCTGCATGAACTGCATAGCCATATCTTTTTATTTTTTTACTACAAGATTCGCAATAATGGAAAATAATAATACTGTCTAAATTACAGAATCTTGGTTTATAACGAGACTCTACTTCTACAATAAGATTATTTAAAATTCGTGCACTATTTTTAATTTCGTATACTGAAAATTGTAATCTTCTTCCATATTTTTTTAACAGTTTGGAAAATTGAGACCTTAATTTGTCATTAGTAATGTCGTATGAAACTATAATCATATTTTTATTTTAAAATAAATTTATTAAAATCTTCTTTATCGTTTAATATATAGTAATAGAAATTTCTAATATACTTATAAATTTCTATTTTATTTTTTAAAATTGCTTGTAAAAAAGCTTGGCAATATTTTTTACTACAATTGTATTTTAATGAATAAATTTTTTGTTTTATATCAAAATCATATGAATTAACTTCTTTATTTTTAAACATTAAATATAGTGTTTCATCAATAATACACCTAAAAGGCTCCATAATATCGCAAGATAGTGATTTTCTTTTAAAAAAAACTTGATGGCAAAACCCTTTATAAGTATCGAATCCAAATAAATTTAAAATTGAATCTATAAAATTAAACAGAAAAGTATATCCTATATCTAACAAAACATTCTCCATATTTTGTTTTAATCTAGGTTGTCTGCCTCGCCAATTCAGATTTACTTCTTTATTACAAAATAAATTTAAAAAATAATTTCTAGAAAAACTGCCCTCAATGCCTAATAATGTTTTTAAATCCTCTGCCTTGGTAATTTTAGAGAAAATATCGTCTAAATTATATGAGTTGTTGCAATAGTTGTATTTTTTGAGGAGTAAATGCGAGTTATATATTTTATTTCTAATAATTTTTTTAGCAATATTTATTTCGTTTTCCTGCTTGTATTGTTTAATTCTTAATAGATAATTACTTCCTAATCCTAAATTAAAATAGCAATATGACATTAAATTATTTTTTAAAAAGAAAACTGCTATTCCATATTCATCAAATTTTCTTAATAAGACAGTTGTTACAGAAAAATCTCCATACAAAAATATAGCTAAAATTTTATAACATGATAATTGGCTATGTTTTTTCCCATTTTTATAAAATATTAAATTTTCATTAGAAAACTTTAATGTATTTTCTAAATTATTGTTGCCTTTTATAAATAAAATTTGTTTTTCTTTAAAATCTGGTAGTGTTAACATAACTAATCATCGTTACAAAGTTCTTTGTATATACATTTACGACATTTATTTTGACATTTATTTTGGTATTTTAAGTATTTAAAAATATCATAATATCTAATATTTTCAATTAATTTTTCAAATTTTTTCATTTCCGTACGGGATGGCAAAGCAATTTCTATTTCTTCTTTTGTTTGGATGGATTTTAGTTTTATTTTTTTAACTTGATATCCCATTGTTTCAAGACATCTTGCCTGTGCATATAATTGCATTTTATATCCATCATAAACTTTGTTTATGTTATTTTTATACTCTATTAATTCTTGGGTTATTTCATCATATTCATCTATTTTTCCAAATAATTTATAGTAAGAGCTATAAACTGGAAAATTGATTAATTTTCACCTATTTTTTAATTTATCTTGGTGTATTTTTTCATGTTCCATTTTACCCTCTATTATTTTCTCTTGATAAAAAAGATTTTCTTTAAACTTGTTATAACAAGATCTAAAATATAAAGAAAGGGGACAAAAAATAAAATCGTTAAGTTTTGTTATTGGGATATAATCTTCCATATTAATATTACTTTGTTTATTTTATTATATTTTAACATACAACATATTGATAAATTTGTCAAGTAACACAGGGCGAATATAAACTCGAAGTGCAACAAATTAGGTATATTAAAAACCCTACCTATTGGTAGAATTTTTATAAATATGGTAAGTTAATCAATAATATCCTTTAAAAAGTCTCTTGAGTTTTTTATCCTTGCCTTAAAACAATCATCTAAGTACTAGTATTATTAAATAAATGATAAGTAATCAAACTCAAATACTACTCTTGCCTGCTGGTTTTTTATTTTCTACTGCTGGATCCATAGGATTCTCTTGAATTTTTGGATGCTTACTCATGTATAACTTATAGAAAATAATTAATAAAACACTTAATGTTCCGTCAATTATTGCTGATGCGCCAAGAATTCTGAAATACATATCACCAAGAACTCTTGTTGCGTTATCAATGAAAATAATGGGCTGAAGCATAAGTCCAACTATAATTACAAATATATAGTTTGCATATGCAATCATACTCATATATTTTTCTTTATCTAAAGCTTTGGACAAAGTATCTCCATGAAAAGCTGTAGCAACTATTATGGCATAGCTTTGAAATAGTTTCCAAATTATCTCAATTGGAAATATCTTTCAAATTCCAAAAATTGATGTAATAAAACTAAGTCCAATTATGAAAAACAATATGTTAATGAAAAATGAAAAATTTTCAAATGTATTTTGGCGATCATTATCTCATAACAAACCTAGGCTGACTAGAGAGTGAATAACTGCCGTACCAATAGTTCATAATGATCTAGATAATACCTCATTAAACTCTCCAACCAAGACTGTAACTACTGCTACTCCTGCAGCAATAACAAGGCTTCCTATTAAGATATATAGGAAAAATTTTTTAAAATCTGAGTATTTTATCATAATAATATAATTAATATTTTTATAACCTTTGTTTTGATCTTTTGCTATACATAGTAAATTATCGTATATAGAAATTATATCATACTTTTTTTAAAAAAATCTATTTAAAAACACCTTTTGAAAAAGGTGTTTTGATTGTAATATTTTATAAATCTTTTTCCATAATCAAAGTATATTCTCAAAACCCATTTTTTTTATATATTTTAATGGCTTTTTCATTTTGAGCCGATACTTCTAGTTTAATTTTTTTAACATTATTTGCCTTACATCAATTAAAAAATTCATCAAATAATTTTTGACCTATGCCTTGAGACCTATATTCTTCTAAAACAAAAATAATTCCTGCTTCTGCTGTTTTAGGCAAATTTCTATATACCTCTCCTTTAGTAATACCTCCACTTAAAAGTCCAACTACATTATTTTTTACAACAGCTATTAGCGTACAACACTCGTCACTTAAAATACTGTTTTTAAAAGATTGTGTGCATTCCTCACTAAGAGGTCAGTCTAAATTTATATATTTATCTGGATAATCTTCATATTCTTTTTGTAAAAGCATTGAGCTTAACTCTTGGATTCTTTTTAAGTCTGTTGTTTTAGCTTTCTTTATATCTACATCCATAATTTTATTTTAATTTTATATTAATAGCCACACATCCATATCTTTTTATATCTTTTTCAGAATAATAAGAAAAGTTTTCAACAACTTTCTGGGGACTTACATGTTCATTTTTTAAATTTTTTTCAAAATTATCTGTAAACATTTCTAATAAAGTCTCATAATATTTTAATCCTACAACTATAACTTTTATTCTTTCTTTTTCTTCTGGTCTTTTGTAAAAAGTTATTGTATCCCCGACTTTTATAGATTTTCTTTTTTTATCATTTAAACGATATTCTGTATCTTTTTGCCCGTTTTTAATTTTATAAAATGGTTTTGGGTCTAATTTCATAATATGGTTCATATAAATATTTATTGTAAGAGTTTTTATTAGTTATTTTTTAAAAATATTTTTAAAATTTTTTGTGCAGTTGTACAAAAACCAGATAAATCATTTAAAGAAAACCAATTTGCTTCTAGTATTTCAAACTTATCAATATTAAAGGTTTCTGCTTTTGTTTTAGCATATATAATAAATATTGTATCTCTTTTGCCTTCTTTATTTGAAAATATTAGATCTATATTTTGAATATCAAAAATATCTATATCTAATTCCTCTTTCACTTCTCTAATTCCTGCTTGTATTGGGTTTTCATTCTTTTCTATCTTGCCACCTGGTAAATTTTTTAATTTAGATCCATAATTATTAATTATATATACAAGCTTTCCCTTATTTTCGATAATTACTTTTACACCACAGGTTTGTGGTTTAAATACTTTTCAGTATATTTTAATAAATTTATATATAATTTTTTTAAAAAAATTAACATTGTTCATTTTCTTTTAAAAATTTGATAACTAAGTTAGTTGCTTCTTCTTTATTTAAACCGTTTAAAATTCCTGAATTTATTATTTTGCCATCTCCTGTGTAGGCCCTAGGGCTTAAACAATTTTTAAAAACAGTACTGTGAAGCTCATCTTTAATTTCTTGTTGTATGGTACTTTTTTCAACTCATTCAACTTTAAATTTTTCTTCTTCATCTAGATTTTGTTCTGTTTTTTCTTCATCAATTAAATCAAATAAAAAACCAGTACAATCTATGTTATGGGCCTGATTCTTACTAAAAGCAAAATAATGATGATTAATCGGAAATATTTCTTGAATAAATTTAAGATTTTTATACCCAGTTTCTTCTTTAATTTCTCTTACAGCACAGTCTAGTGGTGTTTCGTTTTCATTAATTGATCCACCTATTAAGAGTCTTCCACCTAAATCTTTGCCCCAATTAATGGTTAAATATTTATTTGTTTTTGGGTTTCTGACCACAGCCACTATACTTTGTTTATATTTTTCATTTTCTCTTGGGGTTCCTGTGATTTGCTCTATTACAGGAATCATTTTGATATTATGTTTTCTTGCAAACTCAAAATCATCATCATTATGAGCTGGAACTGCCATTACAACATCTTTTTTATCATTACTTAGTCAAATATCTACTACTGTATTTGTAAGTGGATTAATAAGATTAAAACCTTCTATTTTAATATCTTTTTTAGCCTCTGCAACTTCGTTATAGTTTTTAATCTTATTTTTATATTTATCAATTAATTTATGATTTTGTGGTATATATACAAAATTTACACCACAAATAACTTCTGGTCTATCTGTATATATTGTTAAATAATCATTTTCATTTTTAATTTTAAATTTTATGTCTGTTTTCATAATTTTTAAATTATTGTTTTTGTTTTATTATTTTTCTTAGCCGCCTTAAAAGCCTCTTTCTCTTCTTCACTTAAAGGTACTACTTTTATTTCTCCATTTTCTGAAAAGAAAAGGTTAAAGGCCATTTCGTTATCTCCTTCTTCTTTTTCAGATTGAGTAGTTAATATTTCTATATGTGCCTTGAGTAATCTTTTTACTGCCTCACATCTATCTACCCCTGGTTTGGCTGATATGAAATTTATCATCTTACTAATTTCTTTTTTAGGGAATAAGCCTACTTTATTAATTGATTGTATTCTTTTTTGCATGATTCAAAATTTCTGAATCTGAGGGAAAAAATAGATAACTAATATAACTAAAATAAGTGTAATAGGAATCAATATCATAATGTGTTTTTTATTTTTATTGTATACATCTTATCATAAAAAGATATAGATGTCTTTTTACGGTGTCTAACGTTGTAATATTTCTATGTTTTGAGGTAGATCATTAAAATCAACTTCTACTGCCTCAATAGGTGAAACAGACTGATAACTTACTACCTCTATGTTGTTGCGAGGTTGAAATTTATTTTTATCTAGCACATATATTTTACCTGTTTTATCTTTAGCGGCATCTATTAAATTTTGTGTTGCTGCAAAATAAAGATGACCCTTTTTTATACCAAAATAACTACAACTTGGTCCTTTTATGTTTTGCTTATTAATTAGTGATCTAAATATGGCTATTTCTGAAAAATTAGTAGCAAACACTGCTGGATCTCCGTCTTTTTCCATTACATTAGTGTTTTTATTTAAATTATATCCTTGTTTGGGGTGTAATATGTTTAAGTCGCCATAAGATCCATGAAAAACAAATTTATTACTTTCTTCAAGCTCTAGAAGTCTTTTTTTATTTTTTGAATATTTGAAAATATCATTAATCTTTTCTTGCATAATACTTAAAGTTTAAAAATTGTTTTAGCTAAAAAATATGTTACTAAAGAGACTGTTCCTCCTAATACTGTTCCTCAGATAATATCTACTATTGTGACTATAATTGGTCAATTTTTTAATGTAGCTAAATTAGTCAAATCATATGTTGCATAACATATACAGCCCAGTAAACAGCCTAAAAGTAGGGCATTTTGCCATGAATTATTTTTTATGGCAGGAATTAAGACAAAAACAACTAAACCAATAATAAATAGTAAATAGAAAAGAAAAGCAGAAACTCAATTAATGTTTGTCTTCATTAATAAACCTATTTGTTTTGCATAAAAATTTTTAGCAATTAAGCCTAGTCATAAACCGTCAATTAATAAAAAGATAGGTAAGGCTATAAAATATAATTTTAAAAACATGATTTTATTTTAATTTTATATATATTAAGTATATCAAATTTTTGAAAAAAGAAGGTAATATTTTTATTTTTTCTAATAAAAAGCAAGTGTCCCTTTTACACACTTGCTTCTACTCCTTTCTCATCTGATGATATAGTTCAGTTGAGAAGGAAGAAAATAGTCACATCTATTTGCTTCCTCCTTGTCCCATTCTTCCCAGGACATCCCAGAAGCCTCATTCATTGCCTTTTGGAATAATTTCTCCCAAAAACTAATTATTTCCTCGTTTGTCAATTTAGGATCCATTCTATTCTCCTTTCTAAAGTTAGTCTATTGATAGTATACTCTAAAAAACAAATTTACACAATTAAAAAAATATGATATTTTTATTTTATGAAAATATATATATCAAATACAGTAGAAGATACTCATAATATAGCTAAAGAAATAGTAGATTCTTTGAGTACAAATATTATTATTTTAAATGGAGAGTTGGGTGCAGGTAAAACAGAGTTTACAAAAGGAATAGCTAAAGCATTAAATATAGAGAAAAACATAACCTCCCCTACTTTTACTATACTTAAATCATATATTTCTAAAAATAAAAACCTACATCACTTTGACTGCTATAGGTTTATTGATAAAATTGATATTAATTTAAAAAGCTTAGGAATAGAAGAGTTGGTTAATGATAATAATAATTTAATTGTTTTAGAATGGGCTGATGGATCCAAGTTTTTAAAACAATATAAGCCCTTAATTATTAATATTGAAATAATTGAGTATGAAAAAAGGGCAATAACTATTAATTAAAAACACTGATTTACTCAGTGTTTTTAATTTTCTTCGTGCATTTTTTGTATTTTATCAATTATTTGATAAAAATTTGTTGAGGGATTACTTTTATCACTTAACCATTGTTGCCAATCAATTTTTGTATAATCAATATTAAAAATTTTTTTATTATTTCTTATTGCGTTATGCATTTTATCTTTAATTTCAGGGTAAATATTATATCCTTTATGATATTTAGGAATATATTTTTTTAGTTGCCTCTCTAATTCTTTAGCACTCATACAGTTATATATTTCTTGAAAATGTAGTAATAGTCATAACTCGAAACATTTATTAGAGAAAATTAAATATATTTCATTTTCTTGAGCCCTTTTTATCCCTTTTAAAAACTCTTTTTGATTTTCTTGGAAAAATTGATCTACGTCAAAAATACAATAAATAACATCTTTATCACTCTTATTCTTTGTATTTAATGATTTTTTGTGATGAATAGCTAAATCAATTAAGCCTCATGGGGACACTTCAGGTTTTTTACATATTTTCATATTGTGGCTTTTATATGCATTTTTTATTTCATGAAAATAAATTG
>JAQVPP010000039.1 GCA_028702045.1 Minisyncoccota bacterium | reverse complement strand
AATAATAAATTAATTAAATTTTTGTACTATGAAAAAAGACAATATGGTAGAAATTGTTCAAGACCAATTAAAAGTAACAAAAAAAGATGCAGAGAATGTTGTTAATACATTAATTGAACAAATGATCTCTACACTTAAGAAAGGTGAAGACATCACAATTTCAGGTTTTGGAACATTCGTAGTAAAGCATCAAGAAGCTAGAATGGGAGTTAATCCAAAAACAGGTGAGAAAATTAGAATTGCTGCTAAAAAGGCTGTTAAGTTCAGAGCAGCTAAAGGCCTAAAAGATGCAGTCAATAAATAAATAAAATAAAAGCCACTCATTTTGAGTGGTTTTTTATTGAAAATTTTTAAAAATTCTTTTATTGGTACATTATATCCATAAAATTAAAAGTATGATATATTTAATTTATGTACATTTAAATTACAAGGAGAGAATATATGAAGAATTTTTTTAAAAACTCTTTTCATTTAATTTTAGTTGTAATTATAATAATTACAAACATTGTATTTATAATTATTACCAAAGAATTTAGTCTACTTGGCTTCTTTGGTTCTATTTTAGGGGTTACCTCTGTGGCCATGATGGCCAAAGGACACCTCAGTGGTTTTTACTTTGCAGCAACTAGCAATATACTATTTGGTATTATTGCTTTTCATTCGAACCTATATGGCTCAATGATGTTGCAAAGTTTTTATTTCATTGTGCAAATTATAGGTATTGCACAATGGAAAAAGAACTTAAACGCAGACAATATAGTAAAAGTCCGCAAAATTAACCTACAAAATTTAATCAAATTATTTTTTGTAGGAATTTTAGTTAGCATAGCTTATGGAGTTGTATTGAGTTTTCTTAATAACAGGACTCCTTTTGTAGACAGCCTAGTTACTAGCTTGGCTGTCACTGCCATACTTCTTACCGTTAAGCGGTATCAAGAGGCGTGGTATTTTTGGATATTGGCCAATATAAGTAATATTGTCTTGTGGGCGATTGCCCTAAATAATAATGTGGCCAACAGTTTTTTGATGTTAGCTACATTAGTTATATATTTAATAGGATCGGCCTATGGCCTGTTAAATTGGAAAAAAATATAAAAAGGTGGGGGAATTGCCCCGCCTTTTTTAAATTACTAAAGAGTTGCACTTCGAGTTTATATTCGCCAAGCTTGCAAGATATCTCTCCTGTGGTATACTTAATTAAAAGGTGTAATTTTGCACAATTTTCCAAAATGTATTGAGCCCGTACAAACTCTTTACAAATCAAAGAATTATTGATATAATAAAGGTATTAATAAATTAAGTAGTTGGCCGGAGTAGCTCAGTGGTAGAGCGATTGCCTGAAGAGCAATGCGTCGGTGGTTCAATTCCTCCCTTCGGCACTTTCACAACATAACTACTGTTAAAAATAAAAGTATTATGATGATACCAAGGCTTAAGTTTCAAAAAATAAATGTACCTCAAGAAGGTTCAGTTATTGATGGAACAGTTTTAAGTAAAGACAAAAAAGCTCTTTACATTGATGTTAGTCCACTAGGATTAGCAGTTGTTAGAGGTCACGAATTTCTTAGTGCTAGAAACTATATCAAAGATTTAAGTATCGGAGATAAGATTAGTATTAAAATTATTGAACTTGATAACGAGGAAGGTTTAATTGAAGCATCTTTAAAAGAAATATGTGCACAACAAGTTTGGTCATATTTTGATGAAATCAAGAAAAACAACGAATCTATTGCTGTTAAGATTAAAGAAGCAAATAGAGGAGGATTACTTGCAGAAGTAAAAGGAATTAAAGCATTTATTCCTGCATCTCAATTATCAGAAAAACATTATCCAACAGTAACTGATGGAGACAAAGAAGCAATATTAGCTAAACTTAGAGACCTTATTAATCAAGAAATTAGTGTTAAGGTTCTAGACTTTGACCCTGTTACTCAAAAATTAATCCTTTCTGAAAAAGAGATTCAATCAGAAGCAGAAAAACAAAAAATTGCTGCTAAGTACTCAGAAGGAGATATAATTAAAGGAGAAATTACAAAAGTTGTTGATTTTGGTTTATTTATTAAATTTGGAGATCCTTCTATTGATGGATTAATCCACATCTCAGAAATAGATTATCAACTAATAGAAGATCCAGCTGCACTATATAAAGAAGGTGATATTGTAGAAGCTAAAATACAAAACATAGTCAATGGTAGAATATCATTATCTATCAAAGCACTTAAAGATGATCCTTGGAAAGATATAGACGATATCTATAAAGTAGGTAAAAAGTATCAAGGTACAGTATTAAAAACAGGATCTCTTGGTTCTTTAATAGAATTTGAGCCAGGTATCTACGGCTTCCTTAAAAACGCAGATGCTTCTGAAGAAAATAAAGAAGAAACAAAATTAGAGACACAAGATAAAAAAGAATTTATCATTAAGTCAATTGATAAAGAAAACAGAAGAATTACATTATCTATATAATCAAAAGCACCTTAGGGTGCTTTTTTGGTAGGGTGGCTGAACTGGATAAGGCACTAGTCTCGAAAACTAGGAGAATTTTTCTCTTGCAAGTTCGAATCTTGTCCCTACCGCATACATTTGACATTACTATTCTTTTCATTCATAATATACATATATATAAATAAAACTAAATTATGAAATTAAAAAGTTTATTTAACTTAATTATAACCATAGTCGCTATAAGTTTATTAGTGGTTATTTTAGTTAAAACAAATAACACTCATATTATGATAAAGGACGAGATTGCCAAACTACAACTATCTAAAGAAAAGCCATCCATAGTTTTAAAAAATTTAAAAGAAAATGATTTTATTACAAGTCCACTAGTAATCAAAGGAGAAGCTAAAGGCACATGATTTAACGAAGGATCGTTTCCAGTTATCTTAACTGATGGCGATGGCCTTATTATTGCTGAAACTCAAACAACAGTCAACTCTAATTGAAAAACAGATGACTATGTTGAATTTGAGGCA
>JAQVPP010000015.1 GCA_028702045.1 Minisyncoccota bacterium | reverse complement strand
ACATACCTGCATACATTCTTCTAAAGTAGCACCTCCTGTTTGATACTTAGCAGCTTCTTCTTTAGTAGTAACTATTTCACATTGTCATGTTTGTGTGTTACATCCATAAGCTACATTTTGTTTTTTACATCCACTCATACATTGTTCTATACTAGTAAACTGTCCTTTTTCTACAGTAGTTACATAACATTGACCGTTTGAAGGATCACATGCAAAACCAAAACCACTAGGAGCTCCAGTTTCTTGCCCAGAACATGTAATCTGTACAACACTCTCATTATTTGTCTCATCACTTTCATCAACAGCATTATCAGTATCTAAAACAAAACGCAAAGTATAATTTCCTGATTGAGGACATGCTCACTTTGTTTCATATACCTTTTCTTTATTAGCACTTAATGGCTCTATTGTAATATTAGCACCAAATAATGTTTCAGCTAAATTATCTCCAGAAATATATATATCCATATATGAATAATCTGTTCTAGAGTATCCTTGATTCTTTACACTAATCTTAACATCTGTCTCTTTCTTTGTTTCAAAATCTTTTGGAGTAAAATCAACAAAAACTAAATCAGGCTTACCACTTAATCCTTGAGAACAAGGTCCCTGGCAATCTTCTAAACTATCAAATTCTCCATTACTATTAGCCACACATTGTTTTGTACTTGTATCACATGTATATCTACCAGTACCTTCACCACAAACTAAAGGTACAGCAAAAATATTGTTTTGCTCATTTACCTCAGTTACCATATTATTAGGATCTAAGACTGTTCTAAAAATATAGTTACCAGCTTGTGGACATGTTCACTTATATAAAGCAACTGATCTATCTTGTCCTGCACCTAATTTTTCCAAAACACCACTAGCTATACTTTGATTATTCATAAATAATTGATATGTATGATTTGGTACTTCTACATTTCCTAAATTCTTTTCCTTTGCGCCAAATAATACCTCAGTACCCACAGTGATATCTTTATCAGGAGCATAAGCCATCTGGGTAACAACTAAATCACCTCCTGTCTGCATGTTTGAATTATTAATGGTAGTAACTGGGCTAGTAGGAACATTTGGATTTACTGGTACTCCAGATATATCAGCAATTTGTGCTGGTGACTGGAACATCTTACATACAACTTGCTTTGTAGCAACATCAAAATTACCAGTAACATTTAAACCATATTTTGCTTGAAATCTTTTAGTTGCATCTGTACTAAGTGGTCCATAATATCCAGACACAATACCTCTTGGATATACAGTTCTATCATGAGCTAATATAGATTGATAAATCTTAATATCATTACCATTACTATCTTCATCTCCATTTTTCATACTATCTACACTAATAGGACAATATGTTCCAGAATGATATAGATTACAAAAAACAGATCATGTCTGATCATCTAGATATCCTGTTTGTGTTAACCCTACTCTTGCCTGAAATCTAGCAATAGCATCTCTTGTCAAATCTCCAAAATATCCTGTTATAATACTCTTTGGGTAAACAGATTTACCAAAAGAAGCTAACATATATTGTAATATCTTAGTTTGTCCATTATTGTCTGAATACATTCCTTTTTTCAATCCTTTTTCAAAAATACAATATCCAGAATAGTTAACCATCTGAGAAACATCTTGTGCATTTAATTTCACAAAACTAAATACAATTAATAATATACTTAAAACAAGTAATATGTTTTTAATTTTTTTCATATTTAAATTTTATTTACCATATATATTAAGTTTAAAAAATAAAGACCTAAAAGTCAAACTGAAAAGAACCCAAATTATTAAAACTATCCATGTTAAAGAAACTACTTCCTCCAGTATTGTTAAATTTAAAAGAATCCCCACTCATATCAAAATTATTCAAGCTATTATCAAACCCTGAAGAGAAATCAAAACTATTATCCAAACTTGAACTATCAAACGATGACCCAAAGTCAAAACTATTATCAAATAACGAGTTAACGCTATCAAAAGAAAAATCTAGATTATTACCAAAAGATGAAAAATCAAAACTATTATCTAGTGTAGAAGAAAAATCAAAACTACTACTCAAGTCATTACTAAACAAAGAAGAAAAATCAAAACTATTATCTAATGTAGAAGAGAAATCAAAACTACTACTCAAGTCATTGCTAAACAAAGAAGAAAAATCAAAACTATTATCTAATGTAGAAGAGAAATCAAAACTACTACTCAAGTCATTACTAAACAAAGAAAAAAAATCAAAACTAGATAAATTAATATTGTTTAAATTATTCAAAGAACTAAATTGTAAATTATCTGATAAAGAACTAATACTAAGCACACTATTTACACTACCGTCTACACCAAGTTTTTCCATCTCATCTAATTCTACAATAACACCTAATCCATCTTTATCCTCAATAGGCCCTCCTGTTACATTAACTACTACTGAATTACTCCAAGAACAAAAATCATAAGGGGTTTGATCTTTTATTCCACTTATCCCCAATCTAAAAGTATGTTTACCTGGAGTAGCAAACCCAGAAAAAGTATATGGACCAGATATAGAACAATAAGGAATAAAATTATCTTCTCCATCTACTTGCAAATTACATAACAAAGGGCAATCTTTTAAAGTTTTTCCATGACTATTCTCTCTCATCACATCAATATATCATGAAAGTTTAACTGACTCTCCTGTAGAATATTCTGCTTTATCACTACCAAAAGAACCTGTTTTTACTAAAGGATTAGCTGTACATAATACCTCTCCTCCTTCATAAGATTCTCCACTTGGTCCAGTAGCAAAACAAGGAGGTACTATGTTAGACCCATGATCACCCTGTGTTCCGCCAAACGGAGGATTATTTCACTCTTGATTAAATATAATTAAGCATCCAGTCCTATTCTCCTCCTCATGAGCAAAAGCATTAGTCAATGGAAGTATTTCTCCTTTATTTGACTTAAATTGTGGACAATATACTCCTGCCTTTGTATAAGTATGTTTTACTGGATAATATCCATCACCAGGATGAACATATTCAACTTGATAACCATCGCCAAAATCCATTACTCCATCCTCATTTGAAACAAAACTGACTGTGTGTGGCGCAGCTCTATAACATGTCTGTACTATACCTCCACCTGCATTTAATTTATTTACATCATTAGGATATGCATTAAAATATGTACTACCATAACCCTTTTGTCTACTTTGTGCGTTTATTGTTACTCGATTCCCTCAGTTAGTACCAATATCTCCTTCTGGCTTCTCATATGTAGACCCAGAACTACCGCTCTTCTTCTCTACAGGAGGTTTTGGGTCTTTATTTTTAGGTGTGTAATTAAAACTACTACCACTTGATTTCTGATTAACAGGAGGAATAGCTGTTCCTTGTCCTTGCTCTTGTTCTTCTTCTTTTTCCTCTTCTACAGCAATATCATTATCAGGACAATCTAATTCAAAATAAAAAATATTATTTTCAAGATTTTCTTCTTTTAGTAAATTATCTTCATCTAGAATAATCTCTACCTTACCATTTTTTATTCCTTTTAAAGGAAGTAGGTATGCTTTTTCTTGCATACTTTCCAAGCCAAGCAAATCAGCTCCTTGAAATATAGTAACCTTTTCATTATTTGGATAAGTAACATATGCACTTATCTTATGTACAGGAGCATCTTTTTCTCCTGCATTGTATTCAAAAAGTTTAATCATCCCAGTAGTACATACACTAGATAAATCAACATTGATTCTTATCCCTATATCAGTACCACTAAAATTATTATCTTTTACAAAACCTAAACTAGAGCAAACAAAGTTTCTTGTTTTTTCATCAAATATTCCATCATTCCCTAATCCATATTTACGCTTAAATTCTTTAAGTACATCTACTGTAACATCATCAAATATACCATCTGCAGTTTCATTCTTATTAAATAAAAATTGTTGCATTAAAAGAATCTGATTATTCTTATCATCATCACCTTTTTTAAAATCATTAACAAATGGGCACTCTACACTCATATATCACTCACATAGTTTTTCTTGAGTAACAGAATCAACTATTCCTGTTTTTTCTAAACTATTTTTTCCCTGAAATCTCTCAACTGCCTTTTTAGTTAATTCTCCATACTTACCAGTAACTAATCCTTCTGGATAAATATCTTTATCCAAACTTAATAAGAACTGTAACTGATGTATTTCTCCATTATCATAGTCCTCACTACTAGTAGATAATCCCTCGGTTTTAAATGGACACTCAGTTTTAATAGAAAATAGCTTTGCACTAACAACGCTAAATCCAAAAACAAAAATTAATAAAAATAAGTAAATATATTTCTTCATAATATAGTATTTAATATATATTAAGTATACCAAAATATATGATTTTGTAAAGAAGAATTTTAAAAAAATATAAAATATGTTAAACTTAATAAAATAAAAAAAATAATATGAAAAAATTTGGCTTAGCCCTAGGATCAGGAGGCCCAAAAGGATTCTACCACCTAGGAGTATTAAAGTGTCTTGAAGACAATAATATACATATAGATTATTTAACAGGAGCAAGTATAGGTGCTTTAGCAGGAGGAATATATTTATCCAACAATAGTGCAAAAACAACTGAAGAAAAAATTAAAAACTTAACTAAAAAAGAATATGCACTAATGTTCGCCAACCTAACCAAACTCCCTACTAAAGGATTAATCAAAGGAGAAAAACTAATACAAGTATTAGATAATCTAACCAATAATAAATCAATAGAAGAACTACCTATTCCTTTTGTAGTTATGTCCACAGACTTAAACACTGGCAAATCAGTCAAAATAACCAAAGGAAAGCTATCTCATGCAATCAGAGCCAGTAGCTCTATCCCTTTTGTTTTCCAGCCATACAAAATAAATGAGTATAATTTAGTTGATGGCGGACTATCTTGCCCTTTACCAACTACCCCTTTAAAAGAATTAGGTGCAGAAGTAGTTTTAGCTATCAACTTACACAACCCAAAAAATATAGATAAAATAAATTTAAAAACAATTTTCACAAACACAATCCAAATTGCCCTTTTTAATTTAGCCAAAGAGCAAATGCAAGATGCAGATATCCTATTATCTCCACAAATCAAAGATGATTCTTGACTAAATATAATAAAACCTCAATCATTAATAGATCAAGGTTATTCTGACACTAAAGTGATAATCCCAAGACTAAAACAACTACTTTCTTAAAACAAAGTACATATTCCTCTCTTTACCATTACTATTAGTAATTCCTTTTTCAATTATTGTAAATCCTATATCTTCAGCAAGTTTGCTAAACTCATCCAAATCAAAAATATGTACATACCTTACTCCTAATACCCTCCCTTTCTCATTTTTAAAAGGAACAAAATAGTCTCCTTTATCTAAAAACATTTTTCAAAAAAATGGAATATATTTTTTCTCAACATTTTTCCAAAAACTAATACAACATATTCCATCTTTTTTTAGCACCCTATATATTTCTTTTACAAACTGTTCCCTATACTCTTTAGAAGGTATGTGATGTATTACAGCAATGGAAAATGCCTTATCAAAACAATCATTATCAAATGGTAAGTTAAGTGCATCAGCAACAACAAACTCTCTTGTATGCCTTTCTTTAGCTATATCAAGCAAAGGTACACAATTGTCTACTCCAACATATTTAATATTCTTATCACCTATCCCAGTAAGTAATCTACCATTACCACAACCAATATCTATTAAATTATCATTATCTGTGATATACTCTAATAAAAAGGATAAGTCTTTTCAAAAATAATTACGAGTATCAGAGAACTTATCATATATATTAACATATGATTTTAAACTTTTTTTTAACAAATAATTAGCATAAATTTTTAACATGAAATCAGATTTAATTATTAAAGAATTAATCAAAAATAGTCCAAAAACAAAAAAAGAACTTAATATTTTTAAAAAACAAATAGCTATACAAACACATAGTTCTTTTTTGCCTTCCAGAAAACTTTTAAAGGATTATTTAGAATATACCACAAAACATAAATTAACAAAAGACAAAGACCTAATTAATTTATTAAAAACTGGCAATGTCAGATCTATCTCTGGAGTAACAGTTATTACAGTATCTACCAAGCCATACAAATGTCCTGGAGAATGTATATACTGCCCACAGCAAAAAGATATCCCAAAAAGTTACCTAGACAATGAGCCAGCTATCATGAGGGCCCAGAGAAACAACTTTAGCGCATACAAGCAAACTAAAGAAAGACTAAATACGCTAATTCAAAATGGTCATGAAACAGATAAGATAGAAATAATAGTAGTAGGAGGAACTTGATCATACTTACCTAAAAAATATCAAACAAAATTCATAAAACAATGTTTTGATGCATGTAACCAAAAATTATCAATTAATCTCAAACATGCACAAAAGCTAAATGAATCAGCCAAACACAGAATAGTTGGCCTAACTATAGAGACAAGACCAGACTATATAGATCAAAAAGAAATAATCCAATTAAGAAAACTAGGAGTAACCAGAGTAGAAATAGGTGTGCAAACAATATATGATGAAATTTTAGAATTCAACAAACGTGGTCATTTAAAAAAAGAAACAATAAAAGCTACTCAACTTTTAAAGGATGCTGGATTTAAGGTTTGCTATCACATCATGCCTAATCTACCTAAATCAAACTTCCAAACAGACATACAATTAATCAAAGATTTATTCAATAAACAAGAATACCAGCCAGACATGCTCAAAATATATCCATGCATGGTACTAAAGGAAGCTCCTTTGTATGACCTATATGTAAAAAATCAATACCAATCATATACTGACAAGGAACTAATAGATCTTTTAACTCAATACCTACAGATTATTCCATACTACTGCAGAATACAGAGAATGATCAGAGATATACCTACTCCATCCATTATCTCTGGGTCAAAAATATCAAACCTAAGAGAAGTAATAGAAAACAAATCAAAACAAGAAAAACTAAACATAAAAGAAATAAGATACAGAGAAGTTAAAGATAATTTTCAAGAAAATGAAATTCCACAAATGTTTATTGAAAAATATAGCGCATCAAATGGAACTGAGTATTTCCTATCTTTTGAAAACAAAAACAGAACCATCATATACAGTATCCTCAGATTAAGACTTCCTTCATCCAAAACACACTTCTTAAAAGAACTAAACAATTCTGCAATAATAAGAGAAGTACACACTTACGGAAGAGCTATAGAGCTTCATAAAAAAACCTTATCTGCTCAACATAAAGGACTAGGCTCAAAACTATTAAACAAAGCAGAACAAATAGCTAAAGAAAATCAATATAACAAAATAGCAGTTATCTCTGGAGTTGGAGTAAGAAGTTATTACAGAAAATTTAACTACACACTAGAAGGTACATATATGGTAAAAAATATATAACAAAAAAATAACCCAGCAATGGGTTATTTTAATATTTCTTCTAAATTAATAATTTCTTTTATCATCTCTTCTGTCTTCTCTTTTGGCATAAAAGATATACTCTTAAGCAATACTTCTCTTGCATCTTTTAAACTTTTATACTCAATGTATAGTTTAAATAAATCATAATACTCATCAATCCCTTTTTTCTCAAATAAGTTATTAATCAACTTTTCTTCTTTAGAAATCTCCCCCTCTAGCTCGTCTTTTATTTCTTCTAGATTCTTAACAAAATCTTTTTTCACATCACTTTGCTTATTCTTGATCCCATCCAAAGATCCAGAAATAGAGTTTTCCATCTTAAGTAAAATAACTTTAAATCTTCTTAAAAGTTTTTCAAATCCGTTACTTATACCTTGCTCAAATTTTTCTAATTTAGAAAAAGCTTGATCAAATGTTTTTTGATTAATTTTCAAAGTTGACTTATTATCTTGTCTAAAGAATATATACAAGATACCAAACAAGCCAATCAAAATAAAAATTATTCCTAAAAAGTTAAACATAATTATGCTTCAAGTCTTATATATTGTTTAATAACAACATCCTTCCCTGACTCTTTTAATAATTGAGTAATTGTTTTTGAATCATCTTTAATAAACTTCTGATCCAATAAACATATTTCTTCATATTTTTTAGCTAACCTACCCTCTAGTATCTTATTCTTGATATCCTCTGGTTTTGATTCATCTATACCTTCGCTATATTCTTCTTTCATACTCTCTATAGTTTCAGCAGGAATATCTTCTCTAGATAAATATTTAGGTTGCATAGCTGCAATTTGCATAGCAATATCTAGCCCTAAATCATCAAGACCGCTTGCATCTTGTGTTTCAAAACTAACAAGTGTAGCAACTCTTCCACCAGTATGTATATATGAAGAAACAAATCCATTTTCAACTTCATATAGAACAATCTCTCCTATTTCCATATTTTCACCAAACTTAGCAATAGCATTCTTAATTGCCTCAAGTACTGTAAACTTCTCATCTTTACTAAACTTTTCATTTAATAAATCATCTTTAGATACGATTCCAGAATTAACAACTTGCTCTGCTAAATCTTTAGCTAATTGTTGAAAATCTTCATGCTTGGAAACAAAATCAGTTTCACATCTTAATTCAAGTAATGCTCCTTTATTGCCAGATAAAAAAGAATTGATATATCCAGTCTTTGTCAATCTGTCACTCTTCTTATCTGCTTTTGCCATACCTTGCTCAACAAGGTGTTGCTTTGCTAATTCATAATCATTATTAGCACTGTCTAGAGCTTTTTTACACTCCATAACAGATACGCCAGTTTCATCACGTAACTGCTTTACTAAATCAAAATCACTCATAATATTTTTTTAAAAAATTTATTATTTTATTATTTCGGATTTTTGAGCCAATTTTTCTTGTATTGATTTTCCTATTTCTTTTGTTAAATATGATACGCTAGAAAAAGAACTATCATTAGCTGGTATTGGATAATCAATAATTTCTGGATTATCATCATTATCAAACACACCAACAATCTTAGCTCCTGCTATTTTAGCTTCTGCCATAGCAATATTGTTATATCCAGTATCTAGAATAAATACCATATCAGGTTTCTTTTTTAAATTAACAAGTCCTTTAAAATTAAAATCAAGTTTTTCTAATTCTTTTTGCTTTACTGCTTGCTCCTTTTTGGTATATTTACTAAACTCATTCTTCTCAAACTTCTCTTTTAACTCTACATAATATTTAATTCTACCTAAAATAGTCTTAAAATTAGTAATTAATCCCCCAACCCACTTATTAGCAGTATATGGTTGATTTAACAATTCAGCTAATTCCTTAATTGGTTTTCTTGTTGAAGGAAAAGAAGATACAAATAAAATAGTACCCTTTTTAGCTAAAACATCAGCCATAGCCTCTATAGCTTCTTTTAATTTAAAATATGTTATTTCTAAATTAATAATTTTAATATTGTTTTTTGTTGAAATAATATATGGATTAGCTTTTGGATTATTCCTTTTCTTTGAATGTCCATATTGAAGTCCATGAGTCATCATTTCTTGTATTTTTGTCTGATCAATATCCATAAAAATCTTTAATTTTTAATTTTTTAATTAGTAAAATTAATATACCATAAAAATATAAATAAATCAATAATATTAGGGCGGATTCTACTCCGAAGCGCAACAAAAGGCTTAGACACATTTAAGACTAATTTAATTAAAAATCAAACTTAGAAAGATTGTCTTTAAATACATCTAATTTATTAAGATCTAAATCAGAAAAGATAAAATTTGAAATATCCTGTTTTAATTCTTTTATATTAATATTTTTAAAAAACTCTTCCAACTTAATTTTTAATTCAGTATTATTATTTATATTTAATTTTTCTTTTAAATAATGATAATTAGGCTTAGTTTTTGAAATTAAAAAAATAATATCATAAACATCTCTACCAAGAGTTCGATTACGCTCAAATAAAGCTCTAATCTTTTGAGAAAGTAACACGTCTATTGGTGTTACATTTATTTTTGTAAGAACATCAAATTTTTTAATTAATTTTAGATCTGGCTCATATGCAAAATTGTGTGGCGCAGTATCTATTTGAATTAATAACTTTTCTGTATCACAAACAGCTAAATCTAACTGACTAAGTAAATTTAAAAACTTAATATTGCCCCTAAAAGCACCTTTTTCTGACACACTATATTCTATTTTATATCCATTTAACTCTAGTTTATTAACAATTACAGTCATTAATTCTTTAAATTCTTCAATAGTTAAGCCAAAATTATCAAAATCAAGGTCTTCAGAAAACCTTTGATTATTGTATACAATTCTAAGTGCAGTACCACCAATAAAAGATAATTTAGACAAAAATTTTGAATTGAAAATAATATTTAATATTTGATATTGAAGATATTCCCTAAGAATAGCCCGACTATTACTTGCTAGACTTTCAGGATATTCCTTTATTAGCTCTTGAATATTAATCATGATAAATATAGTTTAAAAAATTATTAATTATTTTTATAAAAGACTTGTTATTGTATCTTAGCAAATAATTTTCTAATTTATTTCGATCAATAGTTGTTTTTATTTCTTCAACATTAAATCTTATTTCTTCAATATCTTTTTCAGTTTTAAAATGGCGATGAAAATATAAATAATCTAAAATTGCTTTTTCTCTATCAGCAATTTTAAAAGAAAAATTCTTAAAATGAACTATATTATATCCAAAAAATAAATTAGTCATAACATTATTATAAACAAAAACATTCCTATCGGTCTTAAATTTATTAGTTTTACGAGTTGATATAGATGTAATAGTAAAAGTTTGCTCAGGGATAAAGTTATAATATCTTAAAGCAGATTCTAAAGAAATGTATGAAGGTTCATATATTTTATTAGCAATAGTAAAAGAAGCAAATTCATTCATTTCTAAATTTGATAATATATAAAAACCACGGATAATTTTCTTAATATATCCTTTATTTTGTCATTCAGTTAAACGATGGCGATAAAACTTAGGAAATTCCTTTTTTATATCGTTCAATGATATAACAATATTATTTTTAAACTTATTTGTAAAATCAATTATAGCATTCATATTATTTCTTTAAAATACTCTGAAGAGTATTTATTAGAAATAGTATCAAATATTACTGTTTTTGTCAATAGCAATTTTTAAATTTGTCGCTCCCATATGATAATGTCATAGTAGTCCCAAATGAAAATGTCATAGCTAAGTAAAAAGGTCTCCCCTTAACAAATCTTTAATATTGTGATTAATCAACATTAAACAAATTATCATAATATAGTTAAAAAAACTAAAAATATATAAACTATGACATTTCTATTTGGGGTTGACATAAATTGTACAATTTATTTTGGATTAAATTGTTCTTTTTTATTTTCCGAAGTGCGCTTGAGTTCTTGCATAATAATAACCCAAAACCTTGATTTTTTTCACATTTTAATGTATAATGTTAAATATATAAAAATAAAGAAAAATCATGAAAAAAGATATTCACCCAGAATACAAAGAAACAACTATTACTTGTTCTTGTGGCAATACTTTTAAAATACAATCTACAGAGGATAATTTCTCTATTGAAATTTGTTCAGCATGTCATCCATTCTATACAGGAAAAGACAGAGTTGTAGACACAGAAGGTAGAGTTAAGAAATTTAAATCAAAAATTTCTAAATCACAAGAAGCTAAAAAAACAATCAAGCCTAAAAAAGAAAGAAAAAGTAATAAAAAAGAAGGAACACTCAAACTTTCCTAACTACAAAAAATACCAGCCTAAACTGGTATTTTTTATTTCACATTTTATTATAGAGGAATATCATCATCTAAATCATCAAATGGGGATCCCTCATCATCAAGAATGTCATCTGAATTAACTGTAGGAATAGATTCTTCATATGTACTACTAGGACTTGGGTTACTTTGTCCAGTAGAGCCACTATCTTTTCTATATCCAGCAAACTGTATATCTTCAACAATGATTTCTGTTTTGTAGTTCTTTTTATCAGGATTATGTTGATCTGCTCATGTTCTGGTTTGCAACCTACCCTCTACATAAATAGGAGTTCCTTTTGTTAAGTATTGAGCTAAAGCTTGAGCACGCTTTCCTCAAATAACAATATTATGAAATTCTGTTTGTTGTTGCTTTTGTCCAGCTTTATCCATATATGTTCTGTTACTTGCAACTGATCCAGATGCAACAGCAATTCCACTTGGTGTTGTACGTAAGTCAACATCACGTGTTAAATTTCCTGCTATTATTACTTTGTTTAAGTTTAAAGCCATAAATTATTTTATGTTTATATTTTTTATATATGTATATATATTATTTTAAAGCTTCCTCAATTTTATCATCTAATTGTTCATCTGTCATTTCAGGAACAACTTCCTTCTCTTCTTTTACTTCTTCAGGAGTTTCTGTCTTTTCAACTTCCTCCTCCTTTACTTCCTCCTTTACTTCTTCTTCTGTTACTTCCTCATTTTCTTCAGCATCTTCACCTTCCTCTTTTTCTTCTGAAAAATCTCTGTTAAATTTAGTATATACATCATTTTCAATAACTAAATATCTAACAACATCTTCGCTATACTTAAACATCTTATCTATTTCTTTTTTAACATTACTTATTTGTGAATCAGTAATATCAAAAATAATTGTACAAAAATATCCATTTGTATAATGCTTTCTTAAATATGTTATCTCATAAGCTAATTTTTTCAACTCACTTTTTTGTTCAGAGATAATCTGTACACCAAAACCAAGTAAATCTTCTTTTACTTTATTAAAAACTTCTTGAGCTTTTTCTTCGCTATAAGTTCCATTAATTCAGAAACTTAAATCATATTCATTCTTGTGCATAGTTTTTTTTAATTATTATTAATTTTTAAAATTTGTGAATATATTTCTTTACATAATTTCTTATCTTCCTTAAGTGTATCTGCAGCCTTATCAGCCCCTACACCCAACTTAATATCTCCATAAGAGTAAGATGCGCCA
>JAQVPP010000038.1 GCA_028702045.1 Minisyncoccota bacterium | reverse complement strand
TACGTGATAGTGATCTAATATAGGGCGCCTCTCTTCTACTAGAGTGAGGTGCTTTTTTAATATGTTTCTTATTTTGTGTAAAGGTAGTCCTTTTTTACCTCTTTCTCAATAATGGTCTCCATCATACTTTGGTTTTGTGAAAAATAATGGAATCCTTATTCTGAAGCCAAATATTTGTTTTTTGATTTTTCTTTTTCATGATGGAATCTTAATTACAAAATCAAAGGCAATAGATGGGTAGGGTAGAGAAATCAAAATATATTCTTTGCTTATATTTTTTAATTTTTGTATGGTTTTTTCAAAATCTGCAAAAGGAATATGCTCTAAAATCTCACATGCACAGACCATATCAAAACTATTATCTTGTAAATTTAAGTCTCGTACATCGGTTACTATGTCTGGTGATAGATTTTTATCTATGTCACAAGTAGTTACTTTAATATTAATATTTTCGATATGTTGAGAAACTATCTTACTACCTATTCCTATCTCTAATACACTGTTTGGTTTATATTTTCTGATCAAATCTATTTGATGAAAATATGATATGAACCTGGATAAAGTATTATACACTTTATCATTGTAGTTTATTTTAATATCTCTATTCATTTTTGTATTATATTGTTTATTTCTATTTTTGTTAAAACATTGTTGATGTTGTCTGTTATTTTGTCCCTTAGGTCTTTATTTTGATATAGGTTTATTATGTTATTAATAAACATTTGGTCATTAAATTCAGTATTATATAGGCCACAATTATATTTAGCTATTATTTCTTGGCAAGACCCTGGTATATTTACAACTATTGGTTTTTTACTTGCTAGATAATCATATATTTTAGATGGGATATTTTTGGTATAGTTTTTATCATTTTTTAAACTTATCAATAATATATCTGATTTGGTTAGTACTTTATATAGGTTTTCTTGTTGAATATATCCTAGTAGTTTTATGTTGTGTATATTTTTTGTTTTTTCTTGCAATTCAGCATACTTTGGGCCTGTGCCTATTATTAAGATAAGTATTTCTGGATATTTTTCTACTTGTTTAGCTAAATTAATTAGTACATCCATGTTTTGAGCAAATCCTATTAGTCCTGAAAAGGTAATAATAAACTTGTTCTCCATAAAAGATGTATCTATACTTGTTTTGCTTAACTTGTTATTAAACTCTTGGATGTTTATTCCGTTTGGGATATATACTATTTTATTTTCATCAATTTTTTTATGCTTGAGAAGTTCTGTTTTTAATCCAGGAGAATTAATAACTACATTTGTTGCATATTTGTATGCCTTGTTTTCAAAAAATTCTAAAGTTTTTAAAAAACTGTTGGTTGTTTTTAGTATGGCTTGTGGCCATACATCTCTTATCTCTATAATTAATTTTTTCTTGGTTAGTTTAGCTAAAATATATGAGGTAACTAATATTGTTAAAGGGGGAGAGGAGGCAATAATTAAGTCTATATTCTTGATTCTAAAATAATTAATAAATATAGAAAATGAAGCTGTAAGATAGTTGAAAATTCTTTGCTTAAAAGAAGCTAAATTTTTAGGAATATATTCGTATGAATAAAAAACAGGAATATTTTCTACTGTTCTTTTTTGGAAAAACTTTGATTTGTATCCATCAAATAATTTTGCTTTTGGATGATTAGGCAATCCTGTAAGAACCTGTATGTTGTGGTGCTTGGATAAGCACTTAGCATGACTTAATGTTCTATTGGCTGCTGCATTAGTTTCTGGATAAAAGTATTGTACTATATATAGTATATTCATAATTTAATTTTATGCTTCTATTATATCAGATGTTATTGTTTTTTAAAAGTGTAACAAAATGGAATATCTATCGTCTACCCTAGTGTAAAGAAGAATTATGAATAAATTAAATAAAAAAGACAGTTTGTTTGATGATTCAATGAAATCATTTAAAAATATACATCCTGATAAGATGTGGGTTGAGGCTTGCAAAGAATCTTTTATGGGTTCAGTAAGGCAAGATCTCAAATCAACATATGACTTTAGGATTTCTTTTTTATTTAAATCTTTTGCAACTCTTGTTATATTTTTAGGTATAACATACGGGTTCTCAATGGGCATATCTTCTTTAACACCTACAAGTCCTTTATATGGAGCAAAAGAGGGGGTAGTCAATACTTTGTCTAAAATCTTACCTGCTGAAAAAGAATATGCTAACAGATTAGCATTAGTAAAAGAGAAGGTAAGCACAGTTAAGGAATTATCTAAATCATATGTCGAAAATGAGGAAAAGATAATTGAATTAAACAATAGTATTTACTCTGACTTAGCTACTGTAAATAAGGAGCTTAAGGAGATGAATAGGATAACAGTATTAGTAAGTTTATCTTCTGAAATAAAGGATATCGCTAATATGCTAAATAACACAAAAACAGACAATGTAATTATTGCATCTAATATGTCTGTAAAAGAAACTCCTGTTATTATAAATAGTGAGTTAAATAGTGTTACTAATGATATATTAGCAATTGTCGTTGATTCAGAAAATAAAGCTAATAATTGTTCTGAATATTTAAATACTAAAATCTCAGAAATCAGTGATCCAGAATTCTTGAAAAACATTCCTCCTGCAGAATATAACGATTTTGCAAGTTTAGTTAAAAAAGCTACTCGCAATATCGAAGCAGGGAATTGTTTAAAAGCCTTAGAACTTATAGAACAAATAGACGGGTTAAAACTTAATTTACTAGTCAATCCTTCAGATGAAGGAATAAACTAGACTGATACCGCTTCTTACTTTTTTATAAAAGCGAGGTCGGCGATCAGTTCTTTAATAAATTTTTTAAAAAATTAATTATTATGTTCAAAAAAACATTAGCAATAGTAATGTGTTTAGCTATGTTTGCTCCAATGTTCGCTGGTGCACAAACATATGACATCAACATGTTACTTCAAGTTATTCAACAATTACAAGCTCAAATTGCAGCTTTACAAGCAGGTTCAACAACTGCTCCAAGCACAAGTTCAACTTGCTTTGATGTCAATTTAGAATATGGAATGGATAACAATAATGTCAAAGCTATGCAAGAAGTTTTAGGTGTTACACCTACTTCAGGTTACTTTGGTCCATTAACATTATCTGCTGTAAAAGAATTCCAAGCTGAAAATGGTATTCCTAACACAGGTTATGTAGGTCCTATGACACGCGCAGCTTTAAATGACATGTATTGTAATCCTACACCAGTCGTTGTTGTTCCTA
>JAQVPP010000037.1 GCA_028702045.1 Minisyncoccota bacterium | reverse complement strand
AGCAAGATACTGAGCTACTGTGAGATATGTGCTAGATGCAAAGAAAGCTATAATTTGAGTAAGGATTATTTTTTTCAGACACTTTATTTTAGGAATTTCTTTTTTAATTATTATATATAGTAGTAATATAAAACTAAACAAGTAGGCCAAATACATTGGCAAATTTTTTATAACATCAGTAATTTGTATTTCCATATTTTTAATTTAATTTATATATTAAGTTTAAAATAATTTTATTATTTAGTCAATTTTAATATTCTAAAAATAGGTTAGGAGCATATTCAACACACAGTATACCTACTTTATCTCTTGCTTCTAGAGACAATATTCTGCCGATAAGGTCAGTAAACTTTCACTCATTTTTAGATAAACCACTACTACAAGTTAAATCATCATCTATAAAATATTTTATAGGGTTAGAGTATTGATCAGATAAATAACTTGAAGCAACTGATCCATTAAAACAAAAGTTTTCGTCTGGAACATCTTGTCTGTTAAAGATATTTTCATATGTAGTAATATATTTATATTTACCATCATGTAGTCTTCTGAAAATATTATCTGATCTTGAAGATGTTCTATGCTTATCTCCAACTTCTCAAACATATTCTTTATCAGTGTCTCTTTTAGATTCACAAATTTCTTCAGGCTCATCTGTACAATTAAGCTTTTCTCTTTGGAAAGGATCTGTGATATCTCTACATAAATCAGTGGTGTCTCTGGTTCAACATTGCTTTACTTCTCTGGATATTTCATGATACTTGTCTAAATAAGTTTGATCGTTACTACAAAGCTTATTAAGAGCAACTACATCACAAGTAATTGTATAGTTTTTAATATTTAAATGACAAAAAGTAGGCTCACATGTATTGAGTATTTTTTTAGAAAAAGTACCTAAAAGATAACTTTCTCCTCCTGTACTAGATCCACTATTTTTTGTTTTTAATTCTCCTTCACAACTATCATTTAAATTTTGAGTTAACCTGTGAATTGTCCCATCTCCTGATCAAGTAAGAGGTATTTGCTTATAGTCTTTTAAATGTTGTATTGTTTTTAACTTTTCTGTTTCTGTTTTAGAATTAGATGGATTTATCCCTTGGCCTATATCTTTATTTACAAAATGGGTCCTGGAATCTTCTACTTGTTTATCAACACCTGCTCCTCCTTCACAAATTTCTTCTGCTTTAGCTGATATCCCCCTTGGATCTGTAGTTAATACAGAAAGAGGAATATTATCAACTGTATACATGTATCTAACTGACTCATCGCTTAATCAATCCTTTTGTACAACAAAAGATGGGCCTTGAGTTTGCGAAATAGTTACTTTAGTTGGTGTTTGATTGATATAGTCTGAAATAGTTTCATAATAGTAGTGATCTTTTTGAATCTCAAAAACATATTCTTGATTTAGACTAATTGGTTTTTTACTGGTAATGGTAAATGTATTCTTTAACAAAACATCCATATCTGTTTTCCATCCAGCATCCTTAATTGGATCTATTATTTCAGTATTTTTATTATATTCTACTTTGTATGGATCAGATAACACATATCCTTGGTAAGTTTTGTCATATTCCACTCTAAAGGTAAAACCTAAGTGGTTAGTTTGTACTTGTATCATCCTTATGTCATCCCTGTTTCTGTTCTCTATAGTAGCTACTACTTCGTTTGTTTTTTTATTTTTTAGCAAAACTTTAAATTGAATTGCTTTTTCAAATTCATCAAAAGAAGAATATTTACCATCAAACTCTAGATCATGTATAGGGAATACTAATCTATTTTTAAAAAACTTAAGATCAAAAGCAACTGATATGGTTTCATTTGGGATAGCTTTGTTTGGATAAACTAATATATCTACCATAGATTCTTTTTCTATAACATCATTAAATTTCTTATTTTCTGGATTTTTTAAAAAATCAGTTGTCTTTTTAAACTTTTCTTGTTCTAGATGAACATACTCATCTCCTACTATAGTATACTTAATTGGTTTGGTTGTGGTTGTTGTATTAAATATGTTTAAAAAATTAAAAGTGTATGTTTTTTTGCATGGACACTTACCTAAACAATCAACTGTTGTTTGTGCTTCTTTAGCCATACATTCATTTAGATATGTTTTGCCATCTTTTCCACAGACATAGTTTTCATTGTTTGGGCAATTAGATGAACTAGCTACTGTCTCTACTTTTGTTGTTGCTGGAGACTGAAGAGAAAAGTTTTGAATTTTTGAATTAAAGAAATCAAATAAACTTAAGGTTTGAGTATTTTCTTTTGGAGAACTATTTTGAACAACGGTTTCAGTTAGTTTTGTAGAAGGGGTTGATTCTGCAGTACTGATTAAGATATGCATACCTATTTTTAAATTACTAAAATCTATTTCTTGATTATTTGGTTTTGTAAAATATTTTGTTTGATTGTTTACATTAACTATCTCTTGATTATTAAAGCCAATAAAATTAAGCATGGAGTTAAATAGTCCAGTTTTGTTTAAAATAATTTGGCTATTATTTATTTGAGATACAACTCCTTCATAAACTTTTGCATTTAAAAATGAGAAGGAGAAAATAAACAAAAATAAAATTAAAAATATTTTTTTCATAAAATTAATTTAAATAAATTACATCTTCACAAATAATTTGAGGCTTATTATTCCTGACATCAATTCTACCCTCAACTAAAGTAATCTTGTTATCTACTATATCATGGACATTGGCCTTTTGCCTCAACATCTCGTAGGTTTTTGGGAAAATAACTACATCAACACCAAAAGCACCGTCATTTAGATTAGAAAAAGCCATTTGCTTACCAGTTTTGGTCATGACTTTCCTGGTTTTATTAAACATACCACAGATGCGTAGTTTTTTTTGCATATATTGATTTATAGAACTTGTATTAGTTACTTGTTGGATAGTATATGCCTTTTTGCCAACTATATGCTGATATTCATCAAGAGGATGACCTGTTAAATATATGCCTAGTAAATCAAATTCTCAGCCAAGTAATACATTCTTTTTTATTGATTCATCTTTAGCTGTCATGTCTTTTAGTTCTGAGTAATCGTCATTTTGAGCAAATAATCCTCCTTGCTTTGATTCTTTTTGTTTTTTCTGATTCTGGACATATTGTAAAATAGTTTCTAAATTATTGGCCATGGTTGCTCTGTTTCCTAAACAATCTAGTGCTCCAGATTTAATTAAATTTTCTAATGATTTTTTATTTAGAACTATTTCATCTGATCTATTAAGAAAATCTGATAATGATGTATATTTTCCATTTTTATTTCTTTCTTCTGCGATAG
>JAQVPP010000036.1 GCA_028702045.1 Minisyncoccota bacterium | reverse complement strand
GATAGGGTTGTTATATCTAATGGTCACTATTCTGGTTTGATTTACTCTATTTTATATCAAAAGGGATTAATTTCTTTAAAAGAATTAAATAGTTTTAGGATTTTTAAAGGGCTACAGGGTCATCCTAAGCGAGACGAGTCTATTTTAATTGAAACTAGTTCTGGTCCTTTGGGAGAAGGATTGGGACAAGCATTAGGGATTGCTAAATTAAATTTAATTGAGAAAAATCCTGGGTATGTATATTGTATGATGGGAGATGGAGAACAAGCAGAGGGAAGTGTATGAGAGGGTTGTTTGTTGTGCAATAAGTTAGAAATAAATAACTTGACTGTGATTATTGATAGGAATAATAAACAGATAGAAGGGGATACGGAGAGTGTTTTGCCACTTGAAAGTTTGAAAGAGAAATATGTTGCTTTTGGCTTTGATGTTTTTGAGGTGGATGGTCATGATATTTTAGAAATATCTAATGTGCTTAAGGCAAGTAAAAAAATAAATAAACCAGTATGCGTGATATGTAATACGGTATTTGGGAAAGGAGTTTCGTTTATGGAAAATGAACATGTTTGGCATGGTAAAGCGTTGAGTGAAGAATTGTTTAATCAAGCTATAAAAGAGTTAAATGCTTAATAAAAAATTATTTTTAAATAAAGATGTATTAGATCCAGAGTGTGAGTTTGGTTCTATAAGAGGAGGGTTTGGAGAAGCAATTTTAAAATGTGATTGTTTTTGTGTAAGTGCTGATTTGGCTGGATCACTTAAACTTAATGCTTTTAAAGAAAAGTATCCTGATAAGTTTTTTGAAGTTGGGATAGCTGAGCAAAATATGATTTTGTTTAGTGCAGGACTGGCAAGTAGAGGTAAGCCTGTTTTTGCTTGTTCTTTTTCTGTTTTTTCTCCTGGTAGAAATTGAGAAATAATTAGAACTAGTGTTTGCTATAATGATGTACCTGTTAAGATAGTTGGTGGACACAGTGGGATAGTTACTGGTAAAGATGGTGCTACTCATCAGATGCTAGAAGATATTGCTTTGACCAGAGTATTGCCTAATATGGTGGTAGAGGTACCTTGTGATTATTGTGAAGCTAAAAAAGCAACGCTTGAGATATGTACTAATAAGAAGCCTAGTTACTTAAGGTTGATTAGACCAGAGACTAGGTTGATTACTACAGAAAAAACTCCGTATAAGTTTGGTAAAGCAGAGGTATTTTACGAAAGTGAAAAGCCTGAGGTTTTAATTATTGCATGTGGTTTTATGGTAGGATCTGCACTAGTAGCAGCTGATATTTTAGAAAAAAAATATAACATAGGAAGTATTGTTTTGAATAATCATACAATTAAACCTATGGATAGCAAGACTATAGTAAGATGTGCTAAGAAGTGTAAGGGTAAGGTTGTTTGTTGTGAAGATCATCAGATTATGGGAGGAATGGGTTCTGCAGTTAGCGAGATATTATCTATGAATTATCCTAGTTTGATTGGTTTTGTTGGAATTGATGATAAGTTTGGGCAAACAGGTTTTGCATATGAGTTAATTGATGAATATAATATTTCTGAAAAAGATATTGTTAATAAATGTTTGGAAGTTTTAAAAATATAATTTTTGAGATAATATTTTTGGTAAGAATATAAAAAAGCATTTGATTTTAATTTAAAAAGTTTGGTATACTTTAATAAAGAAATTAAAAATTTAAAATGAAAACTCAAATTCAAAAATTTTTTAAAAATAACTATATTGCAATAATTGGGTGAGTATTATTTTTTGGATGTTGTTTTGCATATATGACTTTTGGCGCATGGACAATACCTACTGCTGATCCACCAGCAGGAAATATAGATCCACCAATTAAAGCTTCGTCTGAGGCACAGACAAAGTCTGGTAGCTTAACTTTAACAGGAGGTTTGGTTAGTTCTGGATTATCTTTATTTCAAAATACTGTTAATTTTAAATCTTCTACTAATAGCGCAACATTTTTTGAAATATTAGATGCAAGTAATACAAGTTTATTTTTAGCTGATACTGTAAATAATAGAGTAGGAGTTCATACATATTCTCCAACAGTTCCTTTTGAAGTAGTGGGAGATACTGGAATAACTGGCAATGTGAGTGTTACAGGAAATGTAGTGTCTACTGGTAACTTTACTTCAGACCAATTCTGTATGGGAGTAGATTGTATTACAGAATGGCCTACTGGAGGAGGAAGTGAACCATATAATCCACCAGTATTATTTGCTGATACTGTAAATAATGCAAGTCTTTTGGGCGCAGGGTATGTAGCTAATCCAATGAAAATGATACCATATTATGATTCTCCAATGGCAGCACAAAATAACTTTATCATGGGATATTATTACGAATATGCCTTAGCGCCTTAATTATGAAAGATTTTTTATGTATAGGATCAACATCTGTGGATTTATTTTTAAAGGATGATAAGTTTGAAAAAGACTTGTCTGGGTTTGTAATGGGAAATAAGTATGATGTATCTGACTACTTTATTAGAATAGGAGGAAGTGCATATAACACAGCTAGTTTTTTTTCAGGACTTGGGTGCAAGACAGGACTTATGACTTGTGTAAGTGATAAGTATTATGGGAAATTGATTTGCTCAAAGGTTAGAAAGCAGAAAAATCTAACAGCTAGGTTAGTTGAGGTAAACAAGCATATCAAAACATCTTTTTCTGTAATATTATTATCTAAAACTAATGAAAGAATCATTTTGAAAAATAGTGCTTTTGCCAGAGGGTTTCATTTTAGAGAAAATGCACTAAAGCAATATATGGCTATATGCTTAAGTTCATTAAATGGGAGAGGTGATGTATGAGAAAAGATATTTAGACATGTAGGGAAAACAAATAAGTTTTTAAGTATAAACCCAGGGGCTAAAGATTTTGATTTTTTAAAAAATAATTTAGAATATTTAAGATTAGTTGATGTTTTTGTTTTAAATATTGATGAGGCTAGTATATTTAGTGGAATAAGTAAAAAAGAAATTTTTAAAATTTTAAATTATTTTTCCATGTTGTTTGATGGGGTGTTTATCATGACAATGGGGAAGAAAGGAAGCTATGTTTGTTGTAAAGATGAGAAATATATGTGTGGAATCTATGAGGGGCAAGAAGTAAAGGATATGACTGGTGCAGGAGATGCTTTTTATTCTGGATTTGTTTTGGCTTACTACCTATATATGGATATTGAGTTTGCTTTAAGGATAGGGAATATGAACGCATATGAGTGTGTAGGAGAGATAGGAGCTAGTGAAAGTTTGTTAACTTTTAAAAAATACTTATCTTCTTTTTGGGATGATAGGTTTGATAAGTTAAAAATAGAAAGGATTTATGAATAATGATAATCTAAAATATTTTTTTAAAGATGGGAAATGTATGGTACTTGCTTATGATCATGGGTTTAATCATGGGATGAGTGACTTTACTT
>JAQVPP010000014.1 GCA_028702045.1 Minisyncoccota bacterium | reverse complement strand
AGCCCTCTTCGGACAATGTCGCAGGTGCTGCATGGTCGTCGTCAGCTCGTGGTGTGAATTGTACCCTTAAGTGGGGTAACGAGCGCAACCCCTATCTTATGTTATATGTGTCATAAGAGACCGCCTATCCCTGTAATAATTAAATTATTAATTGTTAGAGGGATAGGAGGAAGGTGGGGACGACGATAGATCAGCATGGCCCTTTGATGTCTTGGGCGACACTCATGCTACAATGGAAAGTACAAAGGGTTGCCAAGTGGTAACACGGAGCTAATCCCAAAAAACTTTCCTAAGTTCAGATTAAGGTCTGCAACTCGACCTTATGAAGTTGGAATCGCTAGTAATCGTAGGTCAGCCACACTACGGTGAATATGTTCCCGATCCATGTACTCACCGCCCGTCAATTCAAGGGAGTTGGGAATGGCCGAAGCTGTTTTTTAGCAGTTAAGCCAGGCTCAATGACAGGGGATAAGTCGTAACAAGGTATCTCTACCGGAAGGTGGAGATGAAACATTTCTTTTAGGAAGATATTGATGATTTAGTTCATCATTCATTCCAGGTCGGTCAAATATATTTTATATATATTTGCGAGTATTTTGATTTTTTTAAGGCTTAGAGTAACCAATAAGATAACAATTTATATTTAAAGACATGTATATGTCTTTTTTTATTTGATTTTTTTGTTTTTTTTGCTTATACTTTAGTTATATATTAAGTTTTAATTATGCAAAATAAAATATTACTAATTGAAGATGAGGAGTTTTTATCTAACCTAATAGGTATTAAATTAAAAGAATTAAATATAGATGTACTTAAGGCAAAGAATGGTGAAGAGGCAATAGGTTTGATTGAAAAAGAAACTTTTGATTTAATATTACTTGATATTATTTTACCAAAGATGAATGGGTTTGAGTTTTTACAGGAATTAAAAAAAATGAACAAAACTATTCCTGTATATGTTATTTCTATATTGGCCCAAGAGTCAGATATTGATAAATTTAAAGAGTTAGGTGCTAGTGGATATATTTCTAAATCAAAAACAACTTTAAATGATTTAGTTTTAAATATTCAAAACAAGTGTAAGCAATTTTATAATATTAAATAATTATCATGAATAAATTTTTTCAATATTTTAAGCAGATTGGTTTAGGGATATATAACAAAAGCAAGCAAGTTTTTGATATATTTAAACAAAAGGGAATATCATTATGTATTAATTTATTCTTTTTACTTTTATGTGCTTTTGTTTTAGGAACTGTTACATTACTGCTAATTAGATTAGGTTTACCTAATATTGGTATTTTGATTCTTTTTGGATTAGCTATATTTTTAGTTTCTATGATCTTTAATGCTAATAATTACTATATATTAAAAGATACAAAGAATGAGTTTAAGATTCATTTTAGTATGTTTAAAAAAGATTTTTTATCTATAATATTGAATAACTTATTTGTTTTGTTTTTGGTTTTCATGTTTTTAATTTGTGCCTTTTTAGCGGGAAAGAGCTTGGGGACACTTAATTCTGTTGTATTGGCTGGAAAGTTGAGTATATTTCAGCAACTTGGCTTACATAGTTTAAATATATTGAGCCTTATTGGTATATTTTTATTTTTTAAGTATATTATTGTTAGTGTTTTTGTATTTGTTGATATATATGTTAAAAATTCTTCAATTAATACTAGTTTTAAAAAAATATGTGAGTCTTTAAGAGGTAAATATTTGTATGTTATTTTTCATTTTTTACCATTTGTTTTATTACAGTTTGTCGTAGAAGAGTTATTTGGAGCCCAGTCAATTATCAATATTGTTTTTAGTTGAGTTTTTGTTTTGTTTATTATGGTATACATATATTTAGTGTATTTAGATATTATTAAGGAGTAATTATGAATTATATTTTTTATATTATATTAGGTATTGTTGGTTTATTTGTATTAGTTTTATGCTATATGGTTTTTAAAATGTATTTTATGTTAAAAAAACCAGATGATATAAATACTGAGAGGAGAATGACAGATATGATGATGGGACTTGAGAAGTCTAGTTATAAAAATACACTTGATATTAATTCTCAAATTAATAATGTAGCCAAAGAGACATCAGAGCTTAAGGAGTTTTTGCGTCAAACAAATTTAAAAATGAAAGAGTTGTCTAGGTTTCAGGATCTATTTAAAACTCCTAAGTTACGTGGAGAATGAGGAGAGTCACAGCTTTATTATTTATTAGGCCAATATTATTCTGATAATCTATATGCAACTCAATATATGTTTTCTTCTGGAGAAAAGGTTGATGCAGTATTTTATTTACCTGATAAAAAGATATTACCTATTGATTCTAAGTTTCCTTCAGATAATTTTTCAAAATATCTAGAAACACAGGAGGAGGGAGAAAGGAAGCAGTTTATGAAATTATTTTTAAGTGATGTTAAGAAGAGGATTGATGAAATTTCATTTAAATATATTTTACCTTCTGAAAATACTGTTGATTATGCTATAATGTATGTACCTGCAGAAGCTATATACTATGAGATGATTAATAATATGGATAGCAGTATACTTAAATATGCTTGGAATAAGAAAATTATTATTACTTCACCTAATACTTTGTTTTTAACTCTTAGGGTTATTGAGCACTGGTTTAAGGATACTAAGTTGTCTAAAGAGACTCATTTAATATTAAATAAGATAAGAAAGATATATGAGGATTCTGTTAAACTTAAGGAGGGTTTTGATAAATTAGGTAAACACTTAAGTAATGCTAGTTCAGCATACGAGAGTGTTGTGAAAAGAGTAGATTTACTTAATAATAAGATAGATAAGGTTTTAGGTATTAGTGAGGAAGGGGACGAGGTTAATAAATTAAATGAATAATTATGTCAGATAAAATTGATTTGAAAAATTCTTTAAAAAAACTAGATGAAATTATTAATGAACTTAATAAAGAAGATTTTGATTTGCAAGATAGTTTAGATAAATTCAAAGAGGGAGTTAAGTTGATTAAAGGATGTAGAAAAGAATTAGAGAAAACAGAAAATGAGTTTATCAAAATAAAAGAAGATTTAGACGAGTAAAAAGGACCCCATTATTGAAGATGGGGTTTAACTTTTAATATATTATAATATATGGTATACTTTGTAGACTTAATTTTGTATTATGGAAAATATTATTTTAAAAGGAGTTAGGGTACATAATTTGAAAAATATAGATGTTAGTATTCCTAAGAATAAAATAACAGTAATTTGTGGAGTAAGTGGTTCTGGTAAATCTTCTCTTGCTTTTGATACTATTTATGCAGAAGCAGAAAGAAGGTATGTAGAGTCACTATCTTCCTATGCAAGACAATTTTTAGGGGTGAGAGATAAGCCTAGTGTGGAAAAAATTGAAAACTTATCTCCAGCTATATCTATTTCTCAAAAAACTTTAATGAAAAATCCTAGATCTACAGTAGGTACCATTACTGAAATACATGATTACTTAAGAGTATTGTATGCTAGGATAGGTAGAGTATATTGTCCTAAGTGTGGAGATTTGATTGAAAAACAAAGTGCTTCACAGATTATTTCTCAAATACAAAAACTTCCATTAAAAACAGAGTTTTTATTATTGGCTCCATTGATTAATGATAAGAAAGGAGAACATAAGAGTGTTATTCATGAGGTGTATAGGATAGGGTATCCAAGGATAAGAATAGATGGAGAAATTGTGAGAACTGAAGAAGCTTTGGAAAATGATTTAGATAAAAATAAAAAACATAACATTGAGGTTGTTATTGATCATTTAGAGATTGATAAGAATCTAGATAAAGATAGAATTGCTGAATCTGTAGAACTTGCTTTAAAAATTGGCAAGGGTGTTTTATATTTACAAATTTTAAAAGGAAATATTGATTTTAAAAAATATACATTAAATGAAAAAGGTGATTTGTTGTTTAGTGAGCACTTTGCTTGTCTTAAGTGTGGGGTAAGTATGCCTAAAATAGAGCCAAGACTTTTTTCATTTAATAATCCTCATGGAGCATGTCCATTATGTACAGGTATTGGTTCGTTGACTAAAATAGATCCTGATCTTGTTTTGAAAAGTGAATTAACTTTAAATGAGGGAGCTGTTGCCCCATGGGTTACTTTGAGTTATAAGCCTGCAAATCCAGGATACTATATGTATAAGTTATCTAATATGGCTGATAAATATGGTTTTTCTATGGATGTTGCTGTTAAGAATCTGGATATAAAATATATTGATTTGATTTTATTTGGTGATGATGATTTTGAAGGAGTAGTACCTAATTTGGAAAGAAGATTGAAAGATACAAATTCTGAATATGTTAAAAAGGAAATTGAGAAATATATGATAAGAATGCAGTGTCCTAAGTGTTTGGGCAAGCGTTATCGTGACGAGGTGTTATCTATTTTGATTGATAAAAAGAATATTGCAGATGTACTTGATTTGAGTTTAGAAAATGCACTATTATTTTTTAAAGATTTAGTTAAAAAATTATCTGAAAGTGAGAAAAAGATTGCTAAAGAGTTGATAAAGGAAATTATTTTGAGATTAAGTTTTTTAATTGATGTTAGTTTAGGATATTTAACTTTATCTAGAGAATCTACTACTTTATCAGGAGGAGAGGCACAGCGTATACGTTTGGCTACTCAAATAGGTTCTGGTCTTAGTGGAGTAATTTATGTTTTAGATGAGCCATCTATTGGACTACATCCTGTTGATCAGGATAGGCTTTTAGATAATTTGAAAAAGTTGAAAGATTTAGGAAATACTATTATTATTGTAGAACATGACAAACAGACAATTCAATTTGCTGATCATATTATAGAGATTGGTCCTGGGGCTGGTAAGTTTGGTGGTAAGGTAGTTTTTACTGGGACATATAAAGAATTGTTAAAATCTAAAACTTTGACAGGAGAGTATTTGTCTATGAGTAAAAAAAGTTTATTGCAGGATAAAAAAAGAGTTGACAATGATCAATTTATTGAAGTAAAAGGAGTAAGTAAATTTAATATTAGCAATCAAGATTTTAAAATTCCTTTAGGTAAACTAAATGTTGTTACTGGAGTTAGTGGGTCAGGTAAATCTACTTTTGTTATGGAAGTGTTGCAGAAAGCTATAAAAAAATATTTTAAAAATTCTGAAGTACATAACAATGAGTATAAGTCTATAATAGGACTTGAGAATATTGATAAGATGATATTAATTGATCAGAGTGCTATAGGTAGGACATCTAGATCAAATCCTGCTACATATATTGGAGCCTTTGATAAGGTTAGATATTTGTTTTCTGAAACAGAATTGAGCAAGATAAGAGGGTATAAGCCTGGCAGGTTTAGTTTTTCTGTTAAAGGAGGAAGGTGTGAGGTATGTAATGGAGAAGGTGATAAGAAAATTGAGATGCATTTTTTACCTGATGTATATATTACTTGTCCAGAGTGTAATGGACAAAAGTTCAATAAAGAGACTTTAGAAGTAGAGTATAAGGATAAGAATATTGCAGATATTTTAGATATGTCTGTATATGATGCAGTTAACTTTTTTAAAGATATACCTGCTTTGTTTAATAAATTAAGTTTGCTTAAGGATGTTGGTTTGGGATATATTAAATTAGGTCAAAAATCTACTACCTTATCAGGAGGAGAGGCACAGCGTATTAAGTTAGCTAAAGAGTTGTCAAAGAGAGATACTGGCAAGACGCTATATATCTTAGATGAGCCTACTACAGGACTACATCCTGATGATGTGAATAAGTTGTTGAAGATACTCAATTTATTAGTGGAAAAGGGCAATACTGTGGTTGTAATAGAGCATGACTTAGATGTTATTAAGAATTCTGACTATATTATTGATATGGGTCCTTATGGTGGAGATAAGGGAGGTATTGTACTATATCAAGGAGAAGTGGATGGTATTAAGAAAGTTGGTAAAAGTTTTACTGCTAAATTTTTATAAGTCTTGATTTTTTTATAAAAAATTGGTAGTATATATAGGATGATGCCAGGGTAGCTCAGTTGGTAGAGCAACGGTTTTGTAAACCGTAGGTCGAAGGTTCGAGTCCTTTCCTTGGCTCATTGTATTTGGTCAGGTGGCGGAGCAGTCAATCGCATCAGACTGTAAATCTGACGCCTTCGGGCTACGTAGGTGCAAATCCTACCCTGACCACCAGCTTTGCTGACTAGCCAAAGTGGCTCAGTGGTAGAGCACATTCTTGGTAAGAATGAGGTCATGGGTTCGATTCCCATCTTTGGCTCTGAATATATTAAATAATAAAATATCATGAAAAAAGAAGTATTAGCAAAATTGCAATGTACTGAGTGTAAAAATATAAACTATTATACACATAGGAACAAGAAAAAAGTTAAAGCAAAATTATCTTTAAAAAAACTTTGTTCTACATGTAGAAAACATACAGTACATAAAGAAATGAAAAAATAGAGTTGGGGCATGTGCTCGTTTTAGGGGCATAATTCAATTGGTAGAATGACGGTCTCCAAAACCGTTCATCAGGGTTCGAGTCCTTGTGCCCCTGCATAATTAAAGGATCTTTTTAGATTCTTTTTTTGTTTTGAATTTTTTTTTAAAATATGGTAGTATGTGTATAGATTTTAACATTAACATACATATACTGGAGGTATATCATGAAATTTAGTTTGATTCCAAGAGAATTTGTTTTATCTAATGGTAAATTTGATTTGTCAAATGCATTGAAGCAAGGTGGTTATTTTGCTGGAGAGTGTTATGATCAAGAGGGATATGATCATATTATACAAGAACCAGAGGAAAAAACTACCAAAAGAGTTATGTTAACCTTAGATAATGGTCATCATTCAGTGTATGACCATATATTTGTAACTTTGAATTTTGAGTCTATTCCCAAAATTTGGGCAATGGTTTTGAATAACGAAAAGGCATATGTAACTTCTGAAAAGTCGTCACGATATACTCCGATAACTCCTGAAAGTGGTGTTTCGGAAAGAGAAATGATATTATATGAAAAATGGAGAGATATTTTTATATTTCTTATTCAAAAGAGATATAAAAATATTTTTGACAGCAAAAAAATCAAGAAATTGGCTCAAGAGAATGCAAGGTATATGGTTTCGGTATTTGTTAATACCAAAATGATATATACTGTGTCTTTGAGACAAATAAATATTTTGTACTCAATGATATATGATTTTTTACAAAAGTCTCCAAATATTGATCAAGTTTTTTATGAGAAAATGCTTCCTGATGCTTTATATTTTTTAAAGAGATGTAAAGAACTTAATTTAATAGACAATAACTTGGCCCAAAATACAAAACAAAGACAATTATCTTTGTTTATCAGAGGGGAAATGAGTGGGGCTGATTATATTGGAGGAAGTGTTTATTCGATTAAATATTGGGGTTCTATTGCTCAATTAGCTCAGGCGCATCGACATAGAACTATTAATTATAGTGCTTGGTTTAAGTTCAATACTGGATTATTTTATTGTCCCCCAATAATTGCAGAAGTTGGGGACTGCTCATTAGTAAGTGAGTGGACTGGTGACTTAAAGAGTGTTGAAAATTATTTCCCCCAAGGTCAAAATATTGGTATTGTAGAAGAGGGAACAATTGATAATTTTTTGTTAAAATGTAAAGAAAGATTGTGTTTTAACGCACAATTAGAAATAATGCAAAGAACAAAAAATTCTTTATTGTTATTATATCAACAGTGTCCTTCTGTTCTAAAAAAACAAGAGCTCCAAATATATTTAATTGGCGCAAGGTGCACTTTTGGTTACAAATGTAGTAATAATTGTGGTTATCCCGAAGAAGGGGTAGCTCTTTCAAGGATAATTTAAGAAAACTAAACACGGGGAACAAGTTTCTCCGTGTTTTTCTTTTTATTATTTTTATGGTATAGTAAATATAGAAAGGAGTTGAATATGAACATTTTTGTGTTAGGGATTGGGTTTGATAAAGATGGGTCTTTATCAAACAGATCCCTTGCTGTTTTAGGTAAACTTATTACATATTTAATGAAAAATAACTCTTTACAAAATAAAATTATTTATTTTGTAGGTGGAGTTAAAAACATTGCAAATCAAACAGAAGCAGATTGTATGGCTGTTTTGTTTGAAAAAATATGTGATAAGTATGATTTATTTAAGGATGTAAGAATTAAAAAATTATATCCTACTAAGTCAATTTCAGAATCTTTTAAAATGATAAGAAAAGTAATAAAAGATTCTGAAAAAAACGTTGTCATATTACCTCATAAAAAGACTTCGTTGTTTTTTTATGAGAGATGTAGTTGGCTTGCAGAGTACGGGGGTATTTTGAATAAAATACACTTTGTCTTTGCAAAACCAGTTAGTTCTTTGGGTAGTGAGGCTACCTGGAGAACAAGGAATGATGTTGTATTTGCTATCTGGAATTTCCTATGGTATATAGGTATTCCAGTAGTGTATTCTTTAGGACTGGAAAAAATTTTTAGTCCTAAGAAAAATCACCATGTATAAATTAATGGTGATTTTTTCTTGTATTATATTTTTTTAATTGATATTATTATTTTAATAATTTATTAAAAAAAATAATATGAATATTAATGAGTGTATAGTATATATGAAAGAAAAACATGGTGATCAAAAAAGAAAAGAAGGCACCTTGTATTATACACATCCAATGGCGGTTTATGAGATGTTAAAAGAAAGAGGTTTTGGTGTAGATTTTTGAAAAGTTGGATTATTTCATGATTTAATAGAAGATACAGATGTTACTTATGAAGATATAAAAAAGATATCTAGTGTTGAGATAGCTGATGCAGTAAGGTTATTGAGCAAAGAAGAGGGGTATGATATTGGGGAATATTTTCAAAGGATTAGTGAGAATTATTTAGCTAAGATGGTCAAATTAGCTGATAGGGTGCATAATTTATCAAAGATGCATCTTGCTAGTATTGAGTTTCAGAAAAAATATATTAATGAAACAAATAAGTGATTTTCTGATTTGGCCAGAGATACTGTTTTTGAAAAAGATATACAGTATTTTTTAGATAAATATAGAGAGTATTTAAATTAATATATTTATTAAATATTAGTTCAAAAATGGTTTTATGTATTTGAATATCTTGTTTTTTTATGGTAAAATATTGGTATATATATAAAGAAATAAAAACTTTTTAATATGAAAAAAGAAGATATTAAGGCTGTGATAAATGAGGCTAAAACAGATATAAATAGTCTTGATTTAGAGTCTTTCAGAGTTAAGTATATTGGCAGAAAAGGCTTAATATCTGATTTTTTTAGTGAATTTAAAAATTTGAGTATTGAAGATAAAAAAGAACTAGGTCCTATTTTAAATGAAGCTAAAACAGAATTAAATGATTTGTATATTAAGGCTAAAGAAAGTTGTACAAAAGATAAAAAAGATTTCTTTGACTATACACTTAAAGGGAATAAGATTGAAGTAGGTAGTTTAAATCCAGCAACTATTGTTTTAAGAGAATTGTGTAGTGTGTTTAAGGAACTAGGATTTCAGATAATAGAGGGCCCAGAAATTGAAAATGAATACTATAACTTTGATGCACTTAATATTCCTAAAGATCATCCTGCAAGAGATTTGTGAGATACTTTTTGGTTTCCTGATAATTTAAAATTAATTGGTGAAAAGGATAAGGGTAGGTGTTTGCTTAGGACTCATACAAGCCCAGTACAGATGAGGTTCATGGAAAAGAATCTTCCACCTTTTAATGTGATTGTGCCAGGTAGGACATTTAGGTATGAGGCAACAGATGCTCGTCATGAATTTCAGTTTCATCAACTAGAGGGACTTATGGTTTCAGAAAATATTAACTTATCTAATTTTAAGATAATTATTAAAGAGGCTATGCAAAAGATATTTAAAGGAACAAGGAAGATGAGATTTTTACCTAGTTATTTTCCATTTGTTTCTCCAGGTTTGCAAGTAGATATTGAGTGCTTTAAGTGTCGTGGAAAAGATAAGAAGTGCCCTCTTTGTTCAGGATCTGGATGAATAGAAGTATTGGGAGCAGGGATGGTCCATCCAAAATTATTTGAAATAGCAGGATATCCAAAAGGCAAGTATCAAGGATTTGCTTTTGGTATTGGAGTAGAAAGGTTCGCTATGGTTAAGTATCTAATTGATGATACTAGATTATTTAATAGTACTGATTTACGGTTTTTAAAACAATTTAAATAAATATAATGAAATATTCATATAATTTAATTAATAGTTTTTTAAAAGAAAAAATTTCTTTAGAAAAAATTGTTAATACTATTACATATCATGTTGGTGAGGTAGAGTATGAGAAGGTAGGTAAGGATTATTGCTTAAGTGTTGATTTACCTGCTAATAGATATGCTGATTTAGGATCACACTTTGGCTTGGCTAAAGATTTGTGTTTGATTTTAAATATATGTTTTGTAAAAAAAGAAGAGGATAAGATCAAGAAAACAGATAAGCTAAAACTAGAGGTTAAGAGTAAAGGATGTAATGCATACTTTGGTACATTGTTTAATAAGGTATCTGATTTTAAAACTCCAGATTTTATTAAAGAGGCACTGGTTACTTGTGGACTTAGGCCACTTAATGGGCTAGTAGATATTACTAACTTTGTTATGCTTGAGTATGGCCAACCTATGCATGTTTTTGATTATGACAAACTTGATACAGGTATTATTGTTAGGGATAGTAAGAAAGAAAAGTTTACTACTTTGGATAATAGGGAAATTGATCTTGATAGTAGTTGTATGGTAGTTGCTGATTTTAAAGATAGTTTGGCAATAGCTGGAGTAAAAGGTGGTAAAAAAGCAGAGGTAGATAAAAATACTCAAAGTATTGTTTTAGAGAGTGCTAATTTTGATGATCATAAAATTTACTTATGTTCTAAAAAAATTAATTTATCAACTGATGCGTCAAGCTTGTATGTACATGACTTGTCTATTAATTTGTCTAAAAAAGCTACTAAGAGAGCAATATATTTAATTAAGAAATATTGCGGAGGTAGTAATTTGGGAGCTAATTATTTTATTAAGGATGTTAAAGAAGAAAAACTTGTTTTAAATATTTTAAAATTAAATCAATTTGCTGGATTTGATTTTGAGAAAAAATTTGTTTTGAATTATTTGAAAAAGAATGATTTTGATTTTTCTAAAATTAATGATAATAGTTTTTATGTATTAATTCCTGAGTATAGGAAAGACCTAAAGACAGAACAAGATTTGTATGCTGATATTATACGTGTATATGGTTTTGATTCTTTGCCTTATTCTGAACCTAAGGTGGTTATGGCCTTTAATAAAGGAAACGAGTATTTTGACTTTAAGTGATTGAATCAAGATATATTTGTTGGGCTAGGGTTTAATGAGATAAACACTTATGCATTTTTGAATGACAAAGATTTAAAATATGTATCTAGTGATATTGTTGAATTGAAAAATTATTTATCAGAAGAGAATAAGTATATGACTCCTTGCTTATATATACCTATGGTAAAGGCAGTTTCATTTAACTATATTAATTTTAGTAAAGGAAAATTGTTTGAGATAGATAAGGTTTTTGAGAAAAAAGATAACTTGATTTCACAAAAAGATTTATTATCATTTTGCGTTTATGATGATAAAAAAAATGGTAAACATGATTTAATATTAGAAGCTAAGGGATATATTAGTGCTTGGCTTGAGAAGCTTGGCATTAGTGATGATTTAGTTGTGTATGCATTATCTGAAAAGAATGATTTTGAAAAAGAAAATATGTGTCTAGATGTTTTGATTGACACGGATTTAATTATGAAAATGTATGTGCTAAGCGATAATTTGCTAAATGATTATTCCATTAAGACAGAGAGAAAGGATGTTAATTGTGTGGTTGTTGAATGTTTAATTGAGAAATTATTTGAAAAAACTAAAAAAGAAATAGAGTTTAGTCCAATACCTAGGTATCAGGCAAGTATCAGGGATATATGTCTAAATGTGAGGAAAGATTTGATGGTTGGAGATGTATATGTTTTGATCAGAAGTTTAAGGTTAAAATATCTAGAGGATATAGATTTGTTTGATGTGTATGAAAATGATGACAACAAGAACATATCTTTTCACTTAGTTTTTAGGGCTAGCGATCATACCTTAACAACAAAAGAGATAGAGGAAAGTATGGAGAAAATTTATGATTTGTTAAATAAAAATAATATTAAAATACGTTAAAATGGAAAAATCTAATTATACAGCTAAAGACATTTTTGTTTTAGAAGGTTTAGAACCTGTTAGAAAAAGACCAGGTATGTATATTGGGTCTACTGGTGTTAGTGGACTACATCATTTGGTCTGAGAGGTAATAGATAATTCTATTGACGAAGCAATGGGTGGATATTGTGATCATATTGAAGTAGAGTTGTTAAAAGATGGGATGGTATCTGTTAAAGATAATGGACGTGGTATTCCTGTTGATGTACATAAGCAAACTAAAATATCTGCACTTGAGACAGTCCTTACTACACTACATGCTGGAGGTAAGTTTGGTGGTGATGGGTATAAGGTATCTGGAGGATTGCACGGAGTAGGTGTTAGTGTAGTTAATGCATTATCTGTTTATTTAAAAGCAGAGGTATATAGAGATGGTTATGTATATTCACAAGAGTATTGTAGAGGTAAGAGAAAAGCAAATGTTAAAAAACAAAAGTGTGATAAAAATTTAAAAGGAACTAAGATAACATTTCAAGCTGATTCAGAGATTTTTTCTGAACTAGAATATAATTTAAAAACTATATTAACTAGAGTACGTGAGCAAGCATATTTAGTTAAGCAAACTAGGATAGATGTTATAGATAGTCGTGAAGAAGAGAGAAAATATTCTTTTTATTTTTCTGATGGAATCATCTCTTTTTTGAAATACTTATTATTTAATAAGGAGGTTAGTGCTATTCATCCAAATATGTTTTATGTACATAGTGAGTATGAGGGATTGGATGTAGAGATAGCATTACAATATACAAATGAGATTGAGTCAGTTGAGTTAAGTTTTGCTAATAACATCAAGACTATTGAGGGCGGTATGCACTTAACTGGATTCAGATCTGCTTTGACTAAATCACTTAATACATATATTAAAAAGAATAATTTGTATAAAGAAAATGTTGTTTTGTCTGGTGACGATGTTAGAGAAGGTATAGTATCTATTATTTCTGTTAAGTTAAGAGAGCCACAGTTTGAGGGACAGACAAAAGGTAAGTTGGGTAATCCTGAGGCCAAGACTGCTACCGATCAAATTATGAAAGATGCTTTTTATGATTTTTTAGAAAAGAACCCAAATGACGCAAAGAGGATTATTGAAAAGTGTGTTATTTCTGCTAAGGCTAGAACAGCTGCTAAGAATGCTCGTGAGAATATTTTACGTAAATCTGTATTTGAATCAAGTTCATTGCCAGGTAAATTAACTGATTGTAGTTCTAGAAAGGCTGAAGAATGTGAGTTATTTATTGTTGAGGGTAATTCTGCAGGAGGTACAGTAAAAGAAGGAAGAGATAGGAAGTATCAAGCAGTATTGCCTTTAAGAGGTAAGATATTAAATGTTGAAAAGGTTAGATTTGATAAGATAATGGCTTCAGAAGAAGTTAAGAATATTATCTTAGCCTTTGGTACTGGTTTTGGTGATGATTTTAATATGAATAAATTAAGATATCATAAGATTGTTTTGATGACAGATGCTGATGTTGATGGTGCTCATATTAGAACATTGCTTTTAACATTATTATTTAGATATTTTAGGCCTCTAGTAGAGAATGGGTTTGTGTATATAGCTCAACCACCTTTATATAAGATACAAAAAGGAAAATCTGTTTATTATACATATACTGATGCAGAGAAGATGAAAGTGTTATCTCAAATTGCAAAAGATGCAAATAAAATAGAAGAGACTGATGGTAAGAAAAAGATAACTGTAAAAATAAAAGATGAAGAAGAAGTAAAAGAGGAAATTGATTATAAAGGAGTAAGTATTTCCAGGTTTAAAGGTTTGGGAGAAATGGATGCATCTCTTTTAAGGGAAACTACTATGGATCCAAATAAGAGGGTATTACTAAAGGTCACTATAGAAGATGCAGAGGAGGCTGATAAGATGTTTAATATCTTGATGGGAAGTGAAGCTTTGCCACGTAAGAAGTTTATTGAGGCACATGCATCTAAGGTTGAAAATTTAGATATTTAAAAGAAGGGGGAACCTTTCTTTTTTGTTTGAAAAGTTTTATTTTGTTTGATAAAATTAAAGTATATATAAAATTAAATTAATTAATTATGAAGGTTGTAAAAATTGGAGCACCATGGTGTGCAAGTTGTATAATTATGAAGCCAAGATGGCAAGAAATTGAGCAAGAGAATCCTTGACTCGAGACAGAGTATTATGACTATGATGTTAATAATGAGAAACTTAAAGAGTTTAATTTAGGTGATGATATCCCTGTTTTTATTTTTTTAGATAAAGAGGGTAATGAGATTGATAGAAAAACTGGAGAATTAGGAAAGGAAGAAATTGTAGAACTAATAAATATGTATAAGGATAAATAGAGTATTATGAAATGAGGTTTTAGAAAGAATTGGTATTTAGGTTTTTTTGGATTATTTTCTATTTATGGAGTAGTAGGGATTGCGGAGAATAATTTATTAATGTCTTTATGGTTTGTATGGGTTTTATGATTTATGTATTTTCTTCCAATAAAAAATAATAAAAATTAAATTTGTTATTATGAAAAAAAGAAGTTTGAAAAAAAATATATATTTAGTAATAGGCATATTAGCTATTGTTTTATTTGTATATATGTTTACTAATATTGATAGTACAAAAATAAATGGACTTGTTATGCTTATTGAGT
>JAQVPP010000013.1 GCA_028702045.1 Minisyncoccota bacterium | reverse complement strand
GGGTAGAATACTTTTACCACAGTATTTAAAAGAATTTGCTTCACTTAATAAAGAAACAGTTCTGGCAGGTCTATTTGATAGAATAGAAATCTGAAATAAAGAGTCTTGAGAAAAATATAAAAAGCAAACAGAAAAAGACTCAAATAAGATAGCAGAGAACTTAACAGAATTAGGAATTTAACATGCACATACCAGTTTTTTTAAATCAAATAATAGACAGTCTAGATATACAGCCAAATGAGAAATACATTGATTGTACTTTAGGAGAAGGAGGTCATGCTTTAGAAATACTAAAGAAACAAGGCATTCTTCTTGGTCTAGATCTAGATAAGAGAAGTATTGATTTTTGTACAAACAAATTTCAAGAAAATAATATCTCAGAAGATAAGTATATTCTAGAGCAAGCAAATTTTAAGGACATTAAAAAAATAGCTTTAAAGAATAATTTTACCCAAGTAAAGGGAATTATTGCTGATCTAGGTATCAATACATATCTCTTAGAAGAATCAAACAAAGGCTTTACTTTTAAGCAAGACGAGGTTTTAGATATGCGATATGGTGATACTGAGATTTTAGCCAAAGATATCATAAACGAGCTAAGTGAAAAAGATTTAGCAGATTTATTTTATCTTTATGGAGAAGAACCTTTATCACGCCACATAGCCAAAGCCATAGTAGATCACAGGAGAAAAGAAAAAATCACAACTACTTTTGTCTTGCGTGATATCATCCTTAATACTGTCTTTGGTTCTACCAGCAGAAAAGAAAAGGCCATCACAAGAATTTTCCAGGCCTTAAGAATTAAAACCAATAGTGAGTTAGAGAATTTAGAAATTCTACTACAAGATTCTTTAAGCCTATTAGCAGAAAATGGAGTTTTAGCTATCATATCATTTCATTCACTTGAGGATAGAATAGTTAAAACAAAATTTAAAAGTTTAGAAAAAGGTTTTGAGATTTTAACCAAAAAACCAATTACCTGTAGTAAACAGGAATTTATGCACAATAAAAAAAGTCGCAGTGCCAAATTAAGAATAATAAAAAAAGTATCATGAAAAAAATAATATTTATATCTTTGCTTTCTTCACTTGTCTTTTTAGTAGCAGGTTATTTATGCTGTTATGCAAACACATTAGAACTTGACTATAAAATTACAGAAATCAAAACAAGAATATCTAGCCTAGAAGATGAGAACAATAAGTTAAAAGAAATAGTATCTATTGTTAAAGATCCTAATCAAGTAAAAAAGTGAGCAGAAGAAAATTCTTTTGTAGAAGTAACCAAGGTAGAATATTTTAATCTAAATGTAGAAAAAACAATTGTTAAAAAATAAAAATGATACTATTTTTTCAAAATTTTTCAAAAAAATTATCACAAAGAGTTGTCCCCTTTAGAGTTTTTACTTGTATTTTAGTTTTTGTTTTATTGTTTGTAGTTTTATCTTTTAAATTAGCTAACATTCAGATAAATCATAATGAAACTTATTTAAAAGCAGCTATTAATCAACAAACAGTAAAAAAAGAATTAAAATCAAAAAGAGGTGAAATATATGTAAAAGATAAAGAAGACAACTTAATTCCAGCTGCTATTAATAAGGAGTTTTTTAAACTTTATGCAGTTCCTCTTGAAATTCAAAATACAAATACAGTTAACTCTACAGCCAAAACTTTATCAAATAAGTTAAGCATTCCAGAATCAGAATTAATCTATATGTTTTCCAAACAAAAAGATCAATATGAAGAGCTTATAAGTAAAACTAATGATTCAGTTTTGATAAAAAGTATACAAGATTTAGAGTTGCCTGGCATATATGTTTCTAATTTTTATGAGCGCTATTATCCTTTAGATAATCTAGCTTGCCATGTTATTGGGTTTGTTGGAGAAAACAAAAATACTCAAGGCAAAAAGATAGGTCTATATGGTCTAGAGAAATTTTATGACGATATCCTACAAGGCAAAGAAGGTTCTTTTGTTGGTAAGCGTGATGCTTTAGGTAGATTAATCAGAACCTTATTTTCCAATGAAGAAAGTTCATTAAACGGATCTTCTTTAGTAACAACTATAGATAAAAATATTCAATTTAAAGCAGAAGAAGAATTAGTAAAATTAATTGATGAGCGTAAGGCAAGCTCTGGTACAGTAATTATTATGGATGCCAAGACAGGAGCAATTATCACTATGGCCAATTGACCCAACTATGATTTAAATAACTATTCCAAAGTACCTAACTATTCATATTTTAAAAACTTAGCTATTGAGGAAGGTTTGGAAATAGGTTCTGTAGTTAAGGTTATCACAATGGCAGCAGGACTTGACTCATACTCAGTTACACCAGACACCACTTATGATGATAAAGGATATGTAGTACTAAATACTGAAAAAATCAAAAATTATCAAAATGATGTCTATGGCAACAATGTTTCCATGTCAAAAATATTAGAAAAATCTATTAACACAGGAGCAGTTTTTGTTCAACAGCAAATAGGGAATAAGCTATTTCTTGATTATTTAAAAAAGTTTGGTTTTGATTCTATTACAGGCATTGACCTACCTTCAGAAATTAAACCATCCATTGACAACTTAACTAAAAAAGATACACGTGATATTTATTATGCCACAGCATCTTATGGCCATGGTATAACATTGTCATCTATTGCTCTATTACGCTCTTATGGAATTATTGCTAATAATGGATATACCATAGATCCATACCTAGTAGAGGCAATCATTACCCCTGATGGCAAAAAAGAAAAAATAAATAGATCTGAGATAAAACCAGAACAAGTTATCTCTACTGATGCAGTCAAAAAGGTTACTGATATGATGGTAAATGTCGTTAAAGGAGGATATGGGAAAAATGCACATGTAGATGGATACCTAATAGCAGGAAAAACAGGTACAGCAGATATTGCATCCAAAGGAGGTTATTCACAAGATACTATACAGACCTTTGCTGGTTTTTTCCCTGCCTATAATCCAAGGTTTGTTATGATGGTCAGATTAGATAAGCCACTATACGGAGTATCAGCTTCTTCTACCGTTACCCTTACTTTCAGAAACCTAGTCAAGTTTTTAATCAATTATTATAATCTACCGCCAGATAAAGATGCATTATAAATTTTAAAACAGTAAAATGAACAAAAGAAAAATACTTAAAAGTATATTAATTAGTCTAACTAAAAGAACTTGGGAAAAATATTCTCCTAAAATTATAGCTATCACTGGGAATGTTGGAAAAACATCAACCAAAGAAGCTATAGATCTAGTAGTTAAGACAAAATTTAAAACATGAAAAACTCATAAAAATAACAACACAACTATTGGAGTATGTTTGACTGTTTTAGGATTACCACCTGCAGAAAACAATATTTTTAAATGGATACAGAACTTGATTAAGGCCAAAATGCAATTATTAAAAACTAATCCTAATTATCCAGAAGTATTAATTTTAGAATTAGCTGCAGACAAGCCAAACGATATTAAAGAGATTTGTAGTTTTATTAAGCCTGACATTGGTGTAATTACTAATATAGGGAAATACCCATCTCATTTAGAAAATTTCAAAAAAATTGAAAAAATATATAAAGAAAAATCAGAAGTAATCAAGGCTTTAAAAAATGATGGTATAGCTATATTAAACAAAGACAACAAAGATATTTATGAATTTAAGAGTTTGACTAAAGCTAAAGTTATTTCTTATGGATTAGATGAAAGTGCAGATGTCTGTGGATCTAATTATTCTATCAAGCAAAATGACAAAATAGAAAAAACCTCTATGTATTTTAGAGTTAATTATGGAACCAATATTGCTCCATTTGAAATAGAGGGGATATTGGGCAAAGGTTATGTTTACTCATTTTTAGTAGCTATAGCAGTTGGTCTCTATTATGATATGAACTTAATCAATATCTGCTCTTCACTAGAAAAATATTCTCCAATAGAGGGTAGGCTCAATTTCAAAAAAGGAATTAAACAAAGTATAATATTAGATGATGCATATAACGCTTCTCCTAGTTCTGTTGAAAATGCGCTTGAGGTTCTAAAAGATCTATCCAGCACAAGGAAGGTGTTTGTCTTTGGGGATATGCTAGAGTTAGGCAAAGAAAGCATCAATGCTCATAAATATATATCTGAAAAAATAATTGAATCTAAGATTGATTATGTTATTTTAGTAGGTACAGAAGTAGTACATACTAAAAATCAATTAATTAAACTTGGTTTTGATGAAGACAATATCCTATATTTTGAAAATTCAAATAAATTATCAAATCATATTGATAAGATTATTTCAAAAAATGACTTGATTTTATTTAAAGCTTCACATGGTATCAATTTATCCAAAGTAATTAAGAAGATAATACAATAACCCCCAACTATTAAAAAATTAAAAAATATATGTTATACTATTTAAAAATAAATAAAAATCATGAAAGACACATATATTAAAGATACTATTAATCAGATAAATAAAGAAGTTACTTTATTTGGATGAGTAAATAATAGAAGAGATCATGGGAAATTAATCTTTATTGATTTTAAAGATTCTACTGGCGTTATCCAGTGCGTAATTACTCCACACATGGGAGAGTCTTATGATATAGCTAAAAATATAAAAGATGAATATGTTTGTAAACTAAAAGGCCTTGTTAAAGAAAGACCAGAGAAAATGCAAACAAGTGATTCTATTACAGGTAAAATAGAATTTGAAGTGCAAGATATAGAGATATTAAATGAAGCAGTGCTTAATCCTTTTGATGTATATTCTGATGGAAAAGAAATTAGCGAAGAGTTAAGATTGAAAAAAAGATATCTTGACTTAAAGAGACCAAGGCTTCATGAAAATTTAAAACAAAGGTTTTTAATTTCTAACTTCATCAGACAATATCTTGAGAAACAAAATTTTGTTGAAATAGAGACCCCATACCTAACTAAAACAACTCCAGAGGGAGCAAGGGATTTTCTAGTACCATCTAGATTAAGTAAAGGTATGTTTTATGGTTTACCTCAATCACCACAACAGTATAAGCAGTTATTGATGATATCTCAGTTTGAAAAATATTTCCAACTAACAAGATGTTTCAGGGATGAGGATCCTCGTGGAGATAGACAGCCAGAGTTTACTCAGCTTGATTTAGAGATGAGCTTTGCTTCCCAAGAACAAATCATGAGCTTAATTGAGAATATGTTAAAGGAACTTGTAGAAGCCTACTATCCAGATAAAAAGATACAAGCTTTTCCTTTCCCTCGTATTGAATACAAAGATGCTATGGAAAAATATAGCTCAGATAAGCCAGACCTAAGGAAAGATAAAAATAATCCCAACGAACTTGCGTTTGCTTTTATTATTAACTTCCCAATGTTTGAGTGACATGAAAAGCAGTATAACAAAGAGGCACATTACACAGCAGTACACAATCCATTTACAAAAATTAATTTTGAAAAAGATTTAACCCAAGATGAAAAAATTGATCAAATCTTTAACAATACTGATAACCTAAAAGCTTTTCAATATGATTTAGTCTTAAATGGATATGAGCTTGGTGGTGGAGCACTTAGAGAAATAAATTCAACTATATTGCAAAAAGTTTTTGAAAAACTAGGAAACTCAAAAGAACATTTTGAAAATCAATTTGCTCACTATATAGAAGCTTTCTCATATGGTGTACCTCCACATGGAGGAATAGCTCTTGGTTTTGATAGGCTAATCATGTTACTGCAAAATGAGCCAAACATCAGGGAAGTAATAGCATTTCCTAAAACAGGAGATAACAGAGATTTAATGATGGACTCACCATCTATTGCTAGTGAGGATCAATTAAAAGAACTAAATATTAATAAAATTAAATAACATATTATGGATAATGAAATACAAAGAACCCTGGTAGTTTTAAAACCAGACGCAATACAAAGAAATTTAGCAGGAGAGATTATTTCTCGTTTTGAGCGTGTAGGACTTAAGATAATTGCTATGAAATTATTTGTTCCTTCAAAAGAATTTGCTCGTAAGCATTACGCTCCAACAGAAGAGGAATATACAAATATTGGACAAAGATCAATTAATGGTAAATTAAAAAAAGGTGTAGAGTGTACAGATGATCCAACTGAATTAGGTCACAGGATAATAGATGGATTAGTTAATTTTTTAAACAGTGGCCCAGTTATTGCTATGGTTCTAGAGGGAGGTGTAGCTGTTAAAATTGTTAGAAAGATGGTTGGATCAACAGAGCCTCTTCAATCTGATATGGGAACAATTAGGGGTGATTTTACTCTTGATTCATATGAGTTAGCAGATAGCTCAAACAGAGCAGTTAGGAATCTAGTTCATGCTTCTGATTCTCCAGAAACAGCTAAGAGAGAAATAGCTCAATGATTCAGTGAAGATGAGATTTTCCCATATACAAACTCAAGAGATATAGCTCTTTATTCCACAGAATTAAAGTATTAATTTTTTAAAACCAAACATTTTGTTTGGTTTTTTAATTAACAAAAAAGACAAAATTAAAAATATGTGATATATTGTACACATGTTATCACTCTTATTTTTTTGAAAGGAGTTTAAGATGCAAGAAAGAACATTTTTAGTTTTCAAGCCAGACTCCGCTGGCTTAGAAAAACTCATTCTTAATGAGTTGTTATTATTGGGCGGCATTAGTATTATTAATAAACAATACATTGCCACCAGTACGGCATTAATTGTTCGCCATTATACAGATGGAGGACAAGACATTGATCATTATGGTAAAAAATATATTTCTCACCATGATGATATTGAGCTGACCTCTCAAAATATCAAAAAGTATGGAGATTTGGTTATCTCCAACTTATGTGAGTATATGGCTGAAAAAATTTTATTAACAACAATTTTTGAAGGAGAAAATGTTGTTAATAAAATTAGGAGCAAGGTAGGTTCGACAGAGCCTGTCAGCGCTCCAGAAAATACCATCAGAGGTAAATATGGCAAAGATTCATATTTGCTCGCCGATGCACAAGGTAGAAACATATTAAACCTTGTGCACTGCTCAGACTCACCTAAAGAAGCTGAGCGGGAAATTTACCTCTGGCATTATTCTGAATTTGGAGGCGTTGTCCCCAGTCCAAAGGAGTTGATAAAAATGTTTTTCCATTTTGACTAGGCTATTAATTGAAAGGGACATGCCACAAGCATGTCCTCTTCCATTTGCTTTTTTTAAAAAAAATTTGGTATACTTAATATAGAGGAGTCAACATATTGAAACACTAACGATTTTAATGCAGGGAGACCTATATTTGTATGCCTCGTGGGGTATACGTGCGGTCACCCACTTTGAGTCAACAGTTTCAATTTTGGCTCCTTTTATGATATAATAAAAATATTATGAAAAAAGTTTTAGTAGGTATATCAGGCGGAATAGATTCTTTTATGAGTTTATTCTTATTAAAACAACAAGGTTATAACTTAACTGCAGTAACCTTTGTTTTTGGTACATATGAAAAAAAAGAAAACGCAAATATTACTTTAGCTAAAAAGCAAGCAGAGTTTTTAAGTATTCCTCATATAGTAGTTAATGCAGAAAAGGAATTTGAAAATATTGTACTTAATTATTATATAAATGAATTAAAGAAAAACAATACTCCAAATCCATGTGTTATCTGCAATGCTTTATGTAAGTTTGATTTATTGAAAAAAACTGCAGACAATTTAGGTATTAATTTTATTGCCACAGGTCATTATGCCAAAACAAGTAATGGAAGATTATATAAAGGAAAAGATCCTTTAAAAGATCAATCATATTTTTTATCTTTTCTCTCACAAGATATTTTACAAAGAACCTTGTTTCCTTTAGGTGATTTTTTTAAAAAAGAAGTAAAAGAATTAGCTTTACAAAATGGTTTTTCAGAATTTAAAAAGACAACTGAAAGTCAAGATTTTTGTTATTTTGGTGATAATAGTAAGGAAGGCTTTATCAAGCAATATATCCCACTAAGCAAAGGCAATATTATATTAGATAATAAAGTAATAGGTACACATTCTGGGCTTGCTAACTATACTATAGGTCAGAGAAAAGGAATCAAGACTCATCTTGGTCCAATATATGTATCTGGTTTTGATATTGAAAATAATAATTTAATTGTTACCAAAAATAAGAATCAATTACTCAAGAGAATTGTTAATTTTCAAAATATTCACTTTATTTCTAAAAAACCAAAACTAAACTTGCTTTTAGTAAAAGCAAATATAAGGTACAAGGATAAATTAAGTTTTGGTATACTTAATTTAAAGAAACAATATATTTGATTTTTTAAACCAACAAAATCAGTAACCAAAGGTCAGTTTTTAGTTTTATATAAAAATAAGCAATGCTTAGGCAATGCTCAAATAATCTAATCATGAACAATATTTATGTAGTAGGTTTACCTATAGGTAATTTAGATGATATTACTCTACGAGCCATACAAACACTAAAGGATGTTGATTTTATTTATTCAGAAAAACCTTTAAAAACTTTAAAGTTATTAAATCATTTTGAAATTAAAAAAAGTGTTTTTATCTATTCTCAAAATCCTTCTCCACACTTAATTAATCAATTTTTAGAGAAATTAAGTAAAGGAAGTATCGCTCTAGTTGTAGAAGCTGGTACTCCAGGAATATCAGATCCAGGCAATAAACTAATTCATGATTTATTAATTAATAATTCTGATTTAAATATTATGCCTATTCCAGGTGTTAGCGCCCTTACCACATCACTTAGTGTATCAGGATTAAATACTCAAGAATTTATTTTTTTAGGATTTTATCCTAAAACAAAAAAGACAAAATTTATTGAAAAAATTAATGCAAACAAGACAGTTGTTTTTTACGAATCTTGTCATAGAATTTTAAAAACCCTAAAAGAGATTTCTCAAAAAACAAATAAAGAAAACATAGTTATCTGCAGAGAACTAACCAAGCTACACGAAGAAGTAATAAGATATAAACTACAAGATTTACCAGATATTATTGAAAAAATAAATCCAAAAGGGGAGTTTACAATTATTTTAAATTAATTTATACAATTTGCAATAAAATAAATTATCACTTAGTCAAGTTGCAAAAAGAAATAAAAGTTGCTAATATTTAATCATATAAAAAATTAAAAAAAATGTATGAAAAAGATAGATTTTAAAAAATATTTTAACACATTGTTAAAAAAAGAAAATACTGCATACTTTATTACATTAATAGCATTATTGCTTTTACTTGTATTTTCTATCCTTACATATGGTTTTACACAAATACCATTTAACAATAAGGCTGTAGATAATATCAAAGCTTTTTATGAAAAACAATTAGGTCAGTATGGAGGATCTATTGATATCTTAAGCTCAAAGTTTGATAAAAAAGTTGGCGTATATAACATCAAAGCAGAAATTGAGTTCTTTGGCCAAAAACAAGAAGTAGAGTTCCTAGTAAGTAAAGATGGCTCATTATTCTTCCCTGAACCTGTAGAGATTGTAGAAAAAGAAGTACCTAAAAAAGAAACAGCAGATGTTAAGTTATTTACTATGTCATATTGCCCATATGGTAATCAGGCAGAAGAAGGATTAATTCCAGTAATTAATTTATTAAAAAATACAAACTTTAAAATTACTCCACACTATATTATTTATGAAAATTATGGAGGAGAAGAATATTGTATTGAGGATGGTAAATATTGTTCAATGCACGGTATAGGTGAACTTAATCAAGATATTAGAGAGATGTGTATATATAAGTACGAGCCAGCTAATTATTGAAAATATATAGAACAAGTAAATGGTCACTGTGATTCTCAGAATATCGAATCATGTTGAGAAGGAGTAGCTAAAGAAGTAGGTATAGATACAAACCAAATCAAAACATGTCAAAAAGAAGAAGCAATTGACTTGCTTAATGCAGAAATGGCTATAGCTAAAGAATATGAGGTAGAGGGTTCACCAATGGTCTTTATCAACGATGTACTTTATGAAGGGTCAAGAAGTCCAGAAGACTACAAGAATGCTATTTGCGATGGATTTAAAGAAGAATCAAGACCAGTAGAATGTGATGAAGTATTAAGTGATGAATCAGCAGGAAACGAAGGATCTTGTTAATATCAAAAAAAGATGTTTTTACAAACATCTTTTTTAATTGCAATTTTTCTTTTATTTTGATATATTAAATACATATGTACATTTATAAATTTCCATTTTACACAAGGAGGTAGAAAATGGAACTATTAATAACTAATTTTTCAAAAAGATTAGATCTGCTTTTGCCCTTTGAAGCACAAAGCAATCTAATAGAGGATATTTTTTTTGCTAATAATGAGATTTATCAGATAGAAAAAACTGGTAAAAATATCATTATTTATCTAAGGAACTCAGTTACACAATCAATAATAGAAAATATTTTTGATTGTGTAAAAAAATATGAAAAGGAATAGGGGGAATCTCCTATTCTTTTTTATTTTTCAGTTGTTTTTTTATATTATTTTATGTTAAAATATATAAAATAAACAAGTATCATGAATATACAAAAATTAAAAGGTTTTAGAGATTACGAACCAAAAGAAATGATATTAAGAAATCATATTTTAAATTTACTTAAAGAAACTTTCGAAAGTTTTGGATATGAGCCTTTTGATACTCCAGCCTTAGAGTATACAGAGATTATTTTAGGTAAATCAGGCAAGGAAAATGATAAACTCATTTATTCTTTTAAAGATAATGGAGATAGGGATATAGCCTTAAGATATGACTTAACTGTGCCTTTAGCAAGATATATTTGTGAAAATAAAGGTATACTTAAGCCATTCAAAAGATATCAGATAGGTAAGGTGTGGAGAGCTGATAAGCCCCAGAAGGGCAGATATAGAGAGTTTGAGCAGGCTGATATTGATGTTGTAGGTTCTGACTCATATTTAATTGAAATAGAGCTTATTTTAGCTTTCTCTAAGTTTTTACAAAAATTAAATCTTTCTAATTTTGTTGTACAAATAAATTCAAGAGAGATATTGCAAAATGCACTTAATACCTCAGGAATTAAAAAAGAAGAGTGAAATAACTGTATTCAGTCTATAGACAAAATTGATAAAATTGAAGAAGAAGGAGTAATACAAGAACTATTAGATAAAGGATTTAGTAATCCTAAAGAAATTATCAAAAATATTAAAAACAGCACTCCAGACTTAAAGCTAGAAAAAATAATTAATACATTAAAGGCTCTAGTTGGAGATAACCATATTGTCTTTGATCCATTCTTAGCTAGAGGACATGACTACTATACAGGTACTGTTTTTGAAATTAAAATACCTAGTACAGACATTGGTTCTTTTGCAGGAGGAGGTAGATATGACAATCTACTAGAGAACCTAGGCAAAGAGAAAATACCTGCATGTGGTATATCACTAGGTATAGATAGGTTTGTGGAAATTTTAAAAGAAATGCATTTTGAGTTATTCACAGATACAGTTATTGATTTAGCTGTAATTGGTTTTGAAGAATCTAGCATTAAAGATGTGTTAATCTTTACCAATAAGTTAATTGATAAAAATATTAATTGCGATATTTGTTCTAATTATGACAAGAAACTAGAAAAACAATTAAAATTTACAGACCAAAAAGGAATTCAATTTGCTTTAATTTTCCAAAAAGAAAAAATCTTAAAAGATTTAAAAAACAGGAAAGAGTATATTGTGAAAACTCCAGAAGATGTATTTGATATCATATTTAAATAAAGAAGGAAATAAAAAATGCGAATTACTTCGCATTTTTTTATATATTACCTTCTTTAATTAATTTTTTGCGACAATCTGAACAAACTCTCATTTTTTTACCATCTACTTTTACAGAATGTAAATTTGGTTTTTGAAAATATGTTCTAACAGGATCTAATTTTGACATAATCTTTTTTCAATGATTAGCTTTATTTTTTCCTTTTCCGCAAATTTCACAAAATTTTGCCATGATAAATACTTAATTAATTTGATGTATATATTTTACCATATACCAGTATAGTTGTCAAACTTACGCAATTACTTGACATTCTATTTATCATCTGGTAGTATCTTAGTAGCTAACAATTGTGTTAGCGTCCGGATTAGTCTTTTTCATTACCTGGTCTCCCCAAACTAGAATATGTTGTTGCGGGGAGACCACCTAAAAAAACAGGAGTGCACAAAGTGCATCCTTTTTTATTTACTTTTTTTAAAAAATAATATATAATAAATATATTTAACAAAAACTTGAGCTCCCAGGGAAACCCTGGGAGTTTTTTGTTAATTTGAATTTTATTAAAATTATGTTAAACTTAAAAAGATAACAAATAAAAAAAAGAACATGTATAAATATAATATTACTGAACTAGACAATGGGCTTAAGATAATCACAGTCCCAAACAAAAAAGTTAATTCATTTTTTTTACGAATCTTAGTCAAAACAGGATCAGAGTATGAGACATTCAAGACTCAAGGTATTTCTCATATTTTAGAACACATGATTTTTAAGGGAACTAAGTCTCGCACATACAAAGATATATCACAGACAGTAGATAAGTTGGGTGGAGTATTTAATGCTTCTACTGGTAACTTACTTACAGATTATTTTTTAAAAATTTCAAAAAAACATCAAGATTTAGCTTTGGAGATTTTATCTGATATTTATCTTAATTCTACTTTCCCAAAACAAGAACTACAAAAAGAAAAAGGTTCTATTTTATCTGAATTAATTATGTGTCAAGAGGACGGTATATACAGAACAGCCTTACCTATTATGGAAAGTTTTTTTGGCAAGGAAAACCCAGCAGGGTGGGAAACTATAGGTACTATGGAAAGTATCAACCAAGTAACTCAAGCTAATTTAAAAAAGTATGTTAAAGATCACTACACAGCTAGCAACACACTTATTCTAGTAGCAGGTAATTTTGATGAGGAAGATGTTATTAAAAAATTAAAAAACTTATTTAAAAATATTTCTTGTCTTAATTCAAAAAAGAAGAAACCAGTTAAGTTTTTAAATCAATCTCAAGAGCTTATTGTTAAAAAATCAAAACATCAAGAATCTTTCTTAACAATATCCTTTCCTTCTTTTGATATTAACTCTGACAAGCTATACATGCTTAAGTTTATAGAAAACCTATTAGTCAATAAAGGATTATCTAGTAGATTATATAATGCAATTAGAGAGGAAAGAGGATTAGTCTATCGTATCATGTATCATAATGAAAATAGTCTTGATTATGGATTAATCTTTTTAAGTTTCCCAGCTGATGCTAAAAATATACCTACTTGTCTAGAAGTTACTTTGCAAGAATTAAGTGACATAAAAGAAAATGGTCTTAAGCAAGATGAGTTTAATGATTGCTTCTTAAACATAACAGGCAAAATAGATTTATTAAATGATAATTTTTATGAATCAGCCTATAATATAGCTAATGAGATAGCTCTAACTAATACATATATTACTCCAAAAGAAAAACTAGAAAAATATAAGGCAATTAAAAAAGAAGATATAGATACTTTTATCAAAGAATTATTTGATTTTAATAAGATGAAGGTTTGTGTAGATGGTGATTTTTCAAAACAAGCAATGAAAAAAGAGTTAAGTCAAATTATTAATAAATATTCTAAATAATTAATTATGTCTAAATTAGATAAACAAATCATAGTAGTTAAGACAAGTACACTATTCAAATATAATTCTTTTAAAGGTTTTGCTAGCATAGAAGATGTTAATCTCTTGCCAGTTATTTTGGATAATTATGAATTTAAGCGCAGAGGGGATGTAGAAGAAGATCCAAACTATCAACAACCAATTAGCTATTTCCTTTTTATAGATAAAAAAGATAAAACTTTATTTGTCTACAGGCGTGCTTCTGATCCTTCTAGATATACTGATACAAGACTTTTCGGCGTATTTTCTTTTGGTATAGGAGGGCACATGGATAAAGAAGATACTGAAGATAAAAATAAAGACCCAATCACATTAAGTTGTCAAAGAGAAATAGAAGAAGAGACAGGGCTAACCGATGTAGATATGAAAATTATAGGATTTATTAATGATGACACAAATGATGTAGGGTTAGTTCATTTAGGCATAGTCGGTATTGCTTTTATTGATAAAGAGAAAATAATTGAAGCTCAAGAATATGATTTTTGTAAATTTATGAATAAACAGGAAATTGAAGAAAAAATCATCAATAATCAAGATGCAGTTTTAGAACCATGATCTCAAATATTATGGCCAATTGCTCAAAAATATATAAATTAATATTATGGATTTTACATTAATTATTTATTTCATTATTATATTTTTCTCCATCGTAGTCCATGAAGTATCTCATGGAGAAGCAGCCTTTGCCCTAGGAGATGATACAGCCAAAAGGTTGGGTAGACTTAGTTTTAATCCAATCAAGCATATTGACCTGGTTGGTACTATTTTAGTTCCAGCTATATGTTTAATATTAAGATCAGCAGGACTAGGAGTACTTGTTTTTGGATGAGCCAAGCCCGTTCCAGTTAATCCCATGAATTTAAAAGATCCTCAAAAAGATTTTGCTAAAATTTCTTTTGCTGGCCCACTATCTAACATCATGCTAGCTATGCTAATAGGAGTATTAGTTAGATTTAGTAGTGTCTTTAGTTTTAGTGACAAGATAGTTCAGATATTAGTCTTTGCTATATATATTAATATCTTTTTAGCTTTTATTAATTTAATCCCTGTTCCACCTTTAGATGGATCCAAGATATTATTTTATTTTGTAAGAAATAGGAAAGTAGAGGCATTCTTTTATCAATATAGATTTGTTTTGTTTTTTGCTATTTGATTTTTAATTAACCCTATAGTAAGAATCACCACATTTATCACACAATTAATTTCAGGATTTAATATTATTTAGTAAATTACTTGTTAAATATTGATTTTTTTATGAAGTATGATATAATAAAACAGTATTGCGAGTTCGTCTAATTGGTAGGACAGCGGCCTTTGAAGCCGTCGATCCTGGTTCAAGTCCAGGACTCGTAGCCAGTAACCCTTTTTAGGGTTTTTTAATTAAAAAACTTATTAAAGTACACATTATTATTTAGACAATT
>JAQVPP010000012.1 GCA_028702045.1 Minisyncoccota bacterium | reverse complement strand
AAAGATAAATTAGCTTTACAAAGAATCAAAGATGCTTCTGAAAAAGCTAAAAGAGAATTATCCAATGTTTCAGAAACAGAAATCAATTTACCATTTATCACATCAACTAGTGATGGTCCAAAACATCTATTAGTTAAGTTAAGTAGATCAAAGTTCAACGACTTAACCAAAGATTTAGTTAATAGATCTATTGACTGCATGAACCAAACACTAAAAGATGTTGATTTAAGCTTATCTGATATTGATGACATTATTTTAGTAGGAGGTACTACTAGAATTCCAGCAATTCAAGAAAAGTTAAAACAATTATCAAACAAAGATCCTAAAAAAGATATCAATCCAGACGAGGTAGTAGCTACTGGCGCAGCTATTGTAGCAGGCTCACTCCAAGGAGATGTCAAAGATTTAATCTTACTTGATGTTACTCCACTTACCCTTTCAATCGAAACTTTAGGCGGCATATCTACACCAATGATAGAGAAGAACACATACATCCCTGCTAAAAAAACAGAAACATTTTCTACAGCAGCTGATAATCAAACAGCAGTTAGCGTTCATGTCTTGCAAGGAGAAAGAAAGATGGCTAGTGATAACAAGACTTTAGCTAACTTTGTTTTAGATGGCATTGCCCCAGCTCCACGTGGTGTTCCTCAAATTGAAGTATCTTTTGATATTGATAAAAATGGAATACTTAATGTTTCTGCTGTTGATAAAAAGACAGGTAAACAACAATCAGTTAAAATAGAAGCTTCTACTAATTTATCTAAAGAAGAAATAGAAAGGATGAAGCAAGAGGCTAAAGAAAACGAAGAAAAAGATATGTTAAAGAAAGAATTTATTGATTTAAAGAATCAATCAGAGCAGTTAATATATACAGCCCAAACTTCTCTTAAAGATAATCAAGATAAAATTAGTGATGAACTAAAGCAAACCCTTAATGATAAAATAAAAGATCTTCAGGAGGCTAAAGATAAAGATGTTTCAAAAGAAAACAAAGATTTGTTAAAAGAAAAGTTTGATGATTTATCAAAAACTATTTCTGAAATAGGTTCTCAAGTATATAAGGATGATAAACCTGAAGAAGGACAAGTAGAAAGAGAAGAAGATGATAAAAAGTAATTTACAAATTTAAAAATTATATGTTAAACTTAATTTATATACATTAATTTTTAACAATGAAAATTCCAAAATTTAATTTTCTAAATATTTTTAAAAAGAAAAAACAAGATATCTTGTTACATAATTTTGATGATGTTTATGAAGAGCAAATAAAGCGTGAAAAGAAATTTAAAAAACAAAACTGACTTTTAGTTTTAAATGGAATATTGTTTTTGATTTTAGGCAACCAGCTAAATCAATTCTTTTTCCAAAAAAGTTTTTCTAGCTTTTCTATAGTTTTGCTCTTCATATTTCTTGTCATGACAATTACCAACCTATATATTATTTTAATTGTCTTTGATTTTAAAAAATTAAACATCACTGGACTTATCTCTCTTCTTTGTTTCTTGCTTCCTTTTGCAGGGATAATAAATACTTTTGATTTTTTCTGTCTGTTTTTAATTTTAATTGGCTGGACCCTTATCACTTGAGGAGCCAAAATCATGAGAAACAGGTCAAAAAACTTAATTGAATTTAATTTACGACATGTATTAAGATCAGGATCAAGATTCATCTTAATTGGACTATTTTCTATCATTTTGGTCCTATTTTACCAAAGTTATTCAGCCCAAAATCAACAATCCAATACTTTAGCAGGATATTTGATATATACCAATAATATTGTTGGAGAGATGTTTTCAGTCAATTTATTTAACAGTAATGTAGATAGTGTTGTTGGACAAATCATGTCAATCAGTCCAACTACCAGAGGACTTGTCTCTAATTTTGGAACACAGTCTATAGATGTAGTCAAACAAAGTTTTACCAACATGACTGGTATACAGATTCAGGGAGATAATGTAGGAGAAGTAGTAGAGTCATACTATAACAGTGCTAAGTTTCATACCAAATTAATAATATTAGGTATTTTATTATCAGGTATAGCAGCCTTTTTATACATATTGGCTATTGTTTTAAACTTTTTCGTTTATCTGCTTTCTTCACTCACAATTAAACTATTATTTAAGTTAAATATTTTAACATTTAAAGAAACTATAATATATAAAAAAGAACTAACACTAAAATAAAATGAACAAAGACTTATACACAACACTAGGAGTTTCAGAGTCAGCAACTACAGATGAAATTAAAAAAGCCTTTCACAAATTGGCTCATAAATATCATCCAGATAGACCTGATGGAGATGAGGCAAAATTTAAAGAAATAAATGAAGCTTATCAAATATTATCTAATGAAAAGAAGAGACAACAATATGATTCATATAGAAAATTTGGTGGCCAACAAGGATTTAATTCTTCACAAGGTTTTTCTGGTTTTTCAGGCTTTGAGAATTTTACTCAAGGCTTTGATTTTGGTGATATTTTTTCTGAATTTTTTAATCAAGGACAATCCAGAAGAAGAAATCAAAATAAAGATATCTTAGTAGAAATAGAAATTTCTTTAAAAGAAGCAGATATGGGGGTATCTAAAACAATAAAGTATCCTCGCTTTGTAAAGTGTAGTCATTGTGGTGGTTTTGGTTATGAGCCCAATACCAAAGTCACTAAGTGTGATAAGTGTAAAGGTACAGGCAAAATAAATAAAGTACAAAAGACCTTTTTTGGAAATTTCCAAACAACAGTAGAGTGTGATAAGTGTAAAGGCAAAGGAGAGATTTACGAAAAATCTTGTTCAAAGTGCAAAGGCAATGGTAGTGTAAAAATTACTGAAGAAAAAGAAATTAACATTCCTCAAGGAATTAGGAATCAAGATAAAATTAGATTTAGAAATTATGGAGATACATTTTATGCAAATGAAACTCCAGGAGATTTAATTTTAGTTGTTTTTGTTAAAAATAATACTGATTTTATCAGACACCAAGATGATCTTTATCTTGATTATGAGATTAGTTTTATCAAAGCTATCCTAGGATCAAAAGAAGCTATTACAACTATCAGAGATGATAAAGTATCTTTCTTAATTCCTAAAGGAACTAAGGAAAATGATGTGATTGTAGTTAAAAATGAAGGTATGCACAAATATAACTCAAACTCCAAAGGCAACCTATATATTAAAATTAAAATTAATATTCCAAAAAGAATTTCGAAAAAAGCCGAAAAATTATTAAGTGAATTAGAAAAAGAAATAAATTAAAGGCACCTTTTGGTGCTTTTAATATATATTAAACAATATATATATGAGACTTGATAAATATTTAACAAAAAACAATTTAGTTTCTTCAAGAAACAAGGCTCAAGAATTAATACAAAATAATAGTGTATATATTAATGATATTTGTATTAATAAAAATAATCATGACGTTAAGGAGGATGACATCGTAGAGGTAAAGGATAGTCTTGAGTTTGTCTCTAGATCTGGCCACAAGCTAAAACAAGCCTTAACAGAATTTGATATATCTGTAGCTGATGCAATATGTCTAGACATAGGTTCATCTACAGGGGGTTTTACCGATTGCTTGCTTCAAAATAATGCCAAATTAGTTTATGCAGTCGATGTAGGCAAGGATCAACTTGATCAAGGCCTAAAACAAAATCCAAAAGTCATCTCTGTTGAGGATACAGATATTAGAGATTTTTTAAAAGAGTTTAAGTCTGATTTTGATTTTATTTGTGTAGATGTTTCTTTTATTTCTCTTAAGTATATATTACCTAGTATACAAAACAGGTTCTTAAGTGATTTAGTTTTGTTATATAAGCCAGAGTTTGAGGTAGGTAAAGAAAACCTCAAACACGGAATAGTTAAAAGTGAAAAAATAACAACTCAATATTTAAAAGATTTTGAAAAATTTGTTGATTTTCTCAAACTTAAGGTTGTAAAAATAATCAAATCAAACACAATAGGCAAACACGGTAATCAAGAATACTTAATACATATACGTAAAAGTTAATTGATTTTTTTAAGTTTTTGATATATACTAAAAACAGAAAGGAGTCTAATATGATAGATTTTGATGATATATGGGTTATTTTTTTAAAAATCTTATGGATTGTGGCATTTGTTGTTTTTAATATAATTCTTGTGGCTCTCGCCATCTTAATTATTAAGATGGCCTGGCTAGTTTTATTTTAAGTGGGCCTATGGCCCACTTTATATTTGCAAAAATTAAAAATATATTTTAAAATTAATATATATTAATAATAAATTTATTATGGAAAATCCTAATGAAAAAATTAAAGACATTCCTTCTTTTGAAAAACCAGATTTTACTAGTTCTCCAGAAAAACAAGGGGACCCTATTACACAACCAGAAACTTTAGAAAACCAAGAGCCAGCTCTAGTAGATGATGTACAAGAAATAGCTAATCCTGATCTTCTAGAAGCTTTTGATAAAGAGGAAGATAACAAACCAAGTATAAAAGATGTTTTTAATTTAAAAGATCCTTCGTCCATAGAAGCGGCAAGAAATAAATTAAAAGAATAAATGAAAAAAATTATTTTAATTTTATTTTGCTTAATTTGTATTTTATCTTTTTCTGATGTATATGCATTACAGGGTAAAATATTAAGTATAAATAAAGAAAAAAACATAGCTTTAATTAAAGAAGAACCAAAACTAAATTTTTTTGAAAGAATTTTGAGTTTTTTTAATTTGAAAAAACAAGAACCCATTATTTATGAGGTTAGTCTTAATTCAGAAAAAATAAATACTGTAGATAGTTTTTTGTTTTTTCAACAAAAAAAAGAGCAACCTATACAAGATGTTAGTGTAGGTGATGTTATTGAGATTACAAATGTATTTGAAAATATTATTAAAAAAGAAAATTCTCCTACTTATGATACAACCGATCTAAACTATAATTACGACAGTATTTTTTCAGGTTTTGCCAATACTCCAACAACTATTTTTAAAGAATCAGATAAAGTAGGAATCATGGTAACAACTAAGCCATCTATTGATTCTAAAGTAGAATGCTTAAGTAATAAAGACTGTATGTTTTGTAATGGAGCATGTATTAGTTTATTGAAAACTAAAAATATCATTTATTGTAATAATGTTCCACCAAGTAACTTATCTTGTGTATGTAAAGATGGCTTTTGTTTAAAAAATATTTCCAATGACTATATTATTTCCCAAGAAACAAAACACTGTACTTTTAGAGAAAACCCAGTTTGCGGTGTAGATAATACAACATACTTAAATGAGTGTTTTGCTAAAGCAGCCAATGTAGAAATAGCTTGTAATAAAGCATGTCCTTGTACAGAATCAACAACTACAACTATATATACAACTACAACTACCGTTAGCACAACAACTATACCTTCTACAACCACTACAGTTCCACTGCCAACTACTACTATACCAAATCAAGAAAGTATAAAGGTTACTTGCGAGATGTTTGGAGGTGTATGATATTCTTCCAAACAAGAGTGCCAGAAAACAAACTTGGAAGACATGGATCAATTTGAAGAATGGTGTTTGTTAAATAATGGATTCTTTACAGATAATGTTCCTTGCCCAAAAGGAGAAATATGTTTGGCTGTCGTTACGGCTGGATGTAATTTTAGTTCTCCATATACAACTACTACAACTACTATTTTGCCTCCTACAACAATCAAACCACCATTTCCAACTACAACTATTCCTGGCACTACATCAACTACTCATCCACAAGTATTTCCTCCTAAAGACTTTAAGTGTGCAAAGAATAGCGACTGTGATAACTTTAAGCCTCAAGAGTGTCCTGATTTACAAGGTATTATTTGCCAATATGAGTGTTTAGATGACCACTGTGTTTGGATAGTTAAAGAAGAAAATTTACCAACAACTACAACTAAGACTACTACAACAACCACTACTGTTCCTTTGCCTACTGTTCCTAAGTTACCACCCAATACATATATACCAACTTATCCAGAACCTCCTCTTAAGCAAGTTTGCCCAGTTATTAATTATGTAATACCTTGTTTTAATCATAATGACTGCCAGATACAACTTAATCATTTAATAAATGAAAAAGGAGAATATGTACAATCAAATTGTATACCAAGATGTGTTAATGGTAAGTGTCAAATTTTAGACATAGGGGTAGATGGTCCAATAGATATGTCCCCAGAACCAAGTGACCATAATTTAATTGAAGATATATATTTTGACTTTTTATCTTTAAAAAGTATGTTTGCCAATATTTTTAAATTAAAATAAAATGAAAAAAATATTTATATACAGTTTGATAATATTTTTTATTTTTACTCCTATTGTTTATGCAATACAAGGAGAAATTATCGGTATTAATGAAAAAGAGAATACAATTTTATTGAAAAAAGAAAACAACTCATGGTTTGATAAATTAAAAAGATTTTTTGGATTAGACAAAGCTCCTTTTTTTGAAGTTTATGAAGTTTTAATTAATAATCCATCTGTTTCTCAAATTGATAGAAATAAATTATTCAACCTATTTAAAGAGAAGACAACTTTAGAGAATTTAAAACCAGGAGATAATATAGAAATTAAAGATGAGTCTTCTCTTCATATTTTGAAAAAAGAAAGCCCAGAAGAAATAGTTTGCTCTAAAAAATATGAACCAGTTTGTGGTAAAAATAATGCCGTATACTTAAATGAGTGTGTGGCCTTAAAGAATAAAGCAGAAATAGCTTGCTATAAAGAATGTCCTTGTTCAGGCAGTAAGGATGAAGAGAGTTTTCCTGTTCAGATATTTGATCAAGTAAATTTTGGATTAAAAACAGAAAAAGAAGACTATTTCTTATTAACAAGTCATCAAGAGTATTTCCAATATATTAAGGATATTATAGATCCAAGATTAGAAAAAGATTATCTAACTAATAATAAAGTTACTTTAGATGAAAACCAAAATCTCAAGGAATATATAGAAGGTAGTTTTAAAATTGATTTTTCTAAAAATAATATATTAGTTATTCAGCCAGGTACTTCATATTCTCATATGAGTGATATTCTTATTCATAGTATCCAGAAAGTAGATAAAACTTTATTTATTAATTACTCAGTTACTATGTCCAAACAGTGTACCAGTGAGGATAAAGAATATTATCCAGCCATACTTATAGTTGTACCTAAAGATCATGATATCAAATATTCTAAAAAAATTAACATAATTGATTGTCCATTTAAACTAAACTATACTTGTAGTAAGGATTCTGATTGCATAAAAGTTGGTCAAAACAATAATGTCTGTATCTCTAAAAAAACATATGACCTAGATATGTTTGCAGAGATAGAAAATAAAGAGGAATATATTAATAAATTATTAGGTGAAAACTCTAATATTTTTAAAGACTTTGCTCATTCTTTATTAAAATATGAGACAATGCCATGTTCATGTGTTAATTCTAAGTGTGAATTTGTTCGTTACGAAAATGTATATGAAGAAGAAAATTTATGTGTACTAACTTCAGATTGTGATAATTTAGAAATATCAAACTGCCCAGCTAATCATTTTTGTTTCTACTCATGTATTAAAGGAAAGTGTGAAGTAATTATTGAGCCAATTAGCGATAAGTCTTTAAACCAAATGTCTGATATAGAGATAGAGCAGTTCAAAAAAGAAATAGAAAAACAAGAAAACTCAAACTATCATCCAGGTAAATGCTTTACAGATAAGGATTGTATAGGATATACAAGTGATAGTCCAAAACCCCCTTGTCCAGAAACTGCATCTTTTTGCGGATATGTTTGTCTAGATAATCAATGTATTTATCAAGTAGTTGCCAATGAGGCGAAAAAAGAATCTACCACAACTAATACAACTGTCACAACTAAAAAAGAAGCAGTTAAGGAAATTTTCCACCCACCATATAATCCTTTATGTGTAGATGTAAAGCATAAAGTAGATTGTTTACAAGATCTAGACTGTGAAAGAATGTTTAATAAACAAAATAGACAAAGTAACAGTATTTGTAAATGATATTGTGTAGATTATTCCAGCGTACAGAATGGTACTTGATGTATATATGCAGGTAGAGAGAAAGGCACAACCACTACCACTACAACTAAATTAAAGAAAATAGAAAATATAGATGAAAAAACAGGTCTTTTAATAAAACCAAATGTTTCTGATTCTTTTTGTGGTCAATTTAGTAATAATCTAGACAGATACTGTACATCTGATTTTGAGTGTACACACATGAATATACTTTTACCTGAGAGTTGTGTGTGAAAATGTGTCAATAATTATTGCATAAGCACAGATAAAGATACAACTACAACTACCATTTCAAATCAAATGATGGATCCTTCAGAATATGAAACAATAGATACTTCAGAGGGGTATAATATAAATAGCATGCAGGCTCAAAAATTAAATATCCGTGTAGAAGGTTATTATAATGTAGAAGAAACTACAACCACAACAACCAAGTATACACCTCCTACATTCCCACCTACTACAACTCAAGAATCTAATTTTCCAGAACAATATAATCCATTCTTTAATTTTAATTCCCTTAAAGATTACTTATTAACAAATATATTAAAAATTTTTAAATAAAATATTATGAAGAAAAAAATCTTATTAATCATATTGATTATCGCTGTGTTAGGCTTAATTATCACAACCATTTTTATTCAAAAAAATAAGCAAATTCAAGATCCTGGCATAGGCTATATTGAAAATGATATTTTTGATGATGATATTTTTTGTGGATCATCTTTATATAGTGAGTGTGAGCAAGACTCTGATTGCAAAATAGGAGGATGTAGTAGTCAATTATGCGGTAGTCAGGCTGCGGTAGATAACATGATGAGTTCTTGTGAATTTAGACCTTGTTATGACCACACAAGATTTGATTTAAATTGCGGATGTAAAAATAATATTTGCCAATGATATTAAAAAATAGTATACTATATATATAAATTAATTTAATTATGAAAAAATTATTATTTATTTTAACTATATTATTTTTAATCTTTTCTTTCTCTCTATCCAAAGCATATTCTCTAGAAGGAAAGATAGTTGGAATTGATAAAAATTCTCAAACTATTTTGGTTTCAGAAGAGCCTAAGTTTAATTTTTTTCAAAGAATATTAAACTTTTTTGGCTTTATTGATCCAGAATTAAATGTATATCAAATTCCATTACACAACAGTACTTTAACTCAAGTTACAGGAGGTATTTTTAATAAACAAGAAGTTCCTATAGATGTATCTAATATTTTTATTGGGCAAAGCATTAAGGCTTCTGGAGATGTGCAAATAAAAGCAGATAGTCAAAATATTGGATTATTTAATTCTCAATCAGCTAAGGTTTCAGATGTGAAAATAAAGGAGCCATTTAGTTTTAAGTTATTTGATTTTTCCAATACCACTAAAGAAGTAGTCCAAGATACACCAGCAACATATGCACCATCACAAAGTCAAAGCCCATCATATTCCCAAGAACCATCACAAACAAATACAAACTATTGCCAACAAGATTCTGACTGTATTTTTTGCAATGGTAAGTGTGTATTGTCCAAAACAGCCAGCTCTAATTGTAACACCATACCTATTCCAGGGTTTATTTGTCAATGTTATTTAGGTAAGTGTAATGCTTATCCATCAACTCAATCACAACAAAATAATGTTAATGATTTTGTTTCGCAAGACAGCGATAAATGTACAACTAAAGAGGAACTAGAAAAAAGAGATCCAGTTTGTGGTACAGACAATAGAACTTACTTAAATGAATGTTACGCTTTACGAGTAGCCAAAGTACAAGTAGCATGTAAAGGAGAGTGTCCTTGTTCTAATGAAAACAAAACTACTTCATCATCTTCTACAACTTCTACTTCGACCAGCACCTCAACTACTACCAGTACATCAACCTCAACCACTACAACTACAATTCCCAAAACAATAAAAACTCAGTGTATAAATATAGGAGGAGGGTGATTAGAAGAATATCAAGAATGTGAAAAAGCCGATGCATCTAATATTAGTGAATTTAAAAATTGATGTGAAGATAATGATGGTATTTTTAATATGTGTGCATCTCCATGTAGGCATGAAAATACTGAATATTGTGTAACAATGTGTATGGCAATATGTAGTTTTGATTCAAGTTTAATAGGTAAAAAACCACCAACCTCTTCCTCTACAACCACTACAACTAAAGCTACAACCACTACAACTAAAACTACAACTACAACAACAAAACCAACAACTACAACAACAAAACCAACAACTACAACAACAAAACCAACAACTACAACTAAATCCACTGGCTATCATTATCCAACAGGATATGATTGTTATTGTGATATAAAATCTGATTGTAATAGATTTGATAATCAAATGTGTCCAGAAATGGAAGGAGTACAATGTTATTATGATTGTATTGGGCATAAATGTGAGTGGGTAATAGACATGCCTAACACCTCTCAAATAGAAGCAGAGTGTTTAACAAGAGAAGATTCTTTTTGAGATCCTAATTTACAAGAATGTCAAATAATGGGAATAGACACAAAATCTTTTTTATTTGTTTCTCAATTTATAGACTGATGCGAAGCTAATCAAGGAGTATATGAGTATTGTGTCCCAGCTTCTCAAAGACCAGATTGTCCTTGATCAAATACTCCCTATTGTTTAGGTATTTGTCATTTATAGTATATAGCACAAAAGATTTTAGGGATTTCCCTAATTTCTTTTAAAATATCAGTTTTTATGATATAATAACAGATAAAAAAAGATTATGGATATACAAGAATTTGATTATTTTTTACCAAAAAACTTAATAAGTCAAAAACCAATTACGCCTAGAGATGGATGTAAGCTTTTTGTATATGACAGAAAAATAAACAAAACAGAACATATTATTTTTAAAGAAATAACTAAGTTTTTTAATAAAGGAGACACCTTAGTTTTAAATGACACCAAGGTATTCCCAGCTAGGATGTATGGAACTAAAAAGACAAATGGCAAAATTGAAGTTTTTTTATTAAATCCAATTGATAATATTTTTGATCCAGAAAAAATAAATAACAAGTGATATATTTTGTTAAATAAAAAATTTAATTTAAATGAAGAAATTGTTTTTTTAAAAAATGATAAAGTTTTTTTAAAAGGTAAAGTAATTAGTCAAGATGATAAAATTATTTTTGAGTTTAATAAAAAGGGAATTGAGTTAATAAAGAAAATATATCTATTAGGTAATATGCCTATCCCTCCATATATTAAAAATACAAACAAAAAAGATTTAGAAAAGTATCAAAATGTATATGCTAAAAATTTAGGATCATGTGCTGCACCTACTGCAGGTTTTCATTTTACTAATTCTCTTTTACAGAAATTAAAAAAACAAGGAGTTAATGTTGTCTACATTACCTTGCATGTAGGGTTAGGTACATTTAAGCCAATCAAGACAGACAAAATAGAAAATCATAAAATGGATAAAGAGTACTATGTTGTTAGCAAACATACTGCAGACATTTTAAATAAAACTAGGCAAAATAAAAACAAGATATTTGCAGTAGGTACTACTGTAGTTAGAACACTTGAATCAGCCTACAGCAATGGGTTTAAGGAAGCTAGTGGTTTTACAGATATATACATTTATCCTGGATATCAGTTTAAGGCAATTGACTGTTTTATCACTAATTTCCACTTACCAAAATCAACTCCACTTATGATGTTAGCTGGATTTATTAACAATCAAGTTCAGAATAAACAAAAGTCAAAAGATATTTTATTAAATTTATATAAAGAGGCAATTAAAAAAGAATATTTATTTTATTCTTTTGGAGAAGCCATGTTAATTATCTAATATGTTTAAAGTATTAAAAAAATCAAAAAAAACTAAAGCTAGAATCACCAGCCTAAGTACAGCCCATGGGAAAATACAAACTCCTATCTTCATGCCACCAGCTACAAGAGGCTTTTTAAAATCTCTTGACTCTATTGATATTAATAACACTAATTCTCAAATAGTATTAGTTAATACATATCACATGTTATTAAAGCCAGGTGATAAATATATTAAAAAATATGGAGGTATTCATTCTTTTATGAACTATAGCAAACCTATTCTTTCTGATTCAGGAGGTTTTCAGATTTTTAGTTTGAAAAAAATGGTAAAAATCACTGAAGATGGTGCTTTATTTAAGTCTCCTATTGATGGTACAGAGCATTTCATTACTCCTGAAAAATCAATACAAATTCAGCATAACTTAGGAGTAGATATTGTTATGGCTTTTGATGAATGTATGCAAGATAGTTATACAAAAGAAGAGGCAATTATCTCTACCCAAAGAACCTATAGATGACTAGATAGATGCATAAAAGAGCATAAAAAATTAAATAAAAAAAATAAAACCAGCAGATTATTTTTTGGTATTGTCCAAGGAGGTTTGTTTAAGGATTTGCGTATTGAGGGGTTAAACATAGTGGCTAGTAAGGATGTTGATGGTATAGCCATAGGAGGAGAGACTATAGGTAATAATATGGAAAAAACAAAAGAAATACTAGAATGACTTTATCCATATTTTCCTAAAAATAAACCAATATATACCATGGGAGTAGGAGGTTCACCTCAAGATATGATTGATGTATCTATACGTGGAGTAGACATGTTTGATTGTGTAGCTCCAGCCAGAATTGCCCGTCACGGAAACCTATTAGTCGGTAAGTTAAATAAAAAAACTTTTAAAATTGAATCAAATTTTAAAGATAATAGATTAAGGATATCAAATCAAGAATTTATCAGTGATAAAAAGCCAGTTGAGAAGAACTGCAACTGTTTTGTTTGTAAGAATTATTCTAGAGCCTATTTAAGACATCTGTTTATTTCCAAAGATCCACTTTACTCTCGCCTTGCCACATTTCACAATATTTCCTATTGTCAACAAATACTAAATGAATTAAAAGAAAATATTAAAAATGAATAAGTGTTTAATACATGTATGTTGTTTACCTTGTCTTCTAGGAGAAATAGATAAGTTAAGAGAATTAAACTTAAATTATTCCTTATTCTTTTCTAATTCAAATATGGATACTCTTTCTGAGTTTAACAAGCGTAAAGATGAGTTAAGTAAATTAAACTATCCAATTATCATAGACGAGTATGACCACGGTGATTGATTAAGTAGTTTAGATTGTTTAGAAAAAGATCCTAAAACCTATCCTGAAAATAGCGATAGATGTTTAGCTTGTTTAAAATATAGATTAAAAAGAGCTTTTGATTATGCTAAAAAAAATAATTTTCAATATGTTTTTTCTACTCTCTCTATTAGTCTGTACAAAGATACAGATTATTTAAACAAACTAGGTTTTGATTTTGAAAAACAGTATGGAATTAAGTATCTATTATTAAATATACCACCTAATGAGTGAAAAGAAGTTTCTTTGAAAAAATCAAAAGAACTTAATTGTTATAGACAAAAATATTGTGGATGTGAGTTTAGTAAAGATTCTTAATTTTCAGTTTACATTAATTATTTTTTTGTTATACTTAATATATACAAATTAAAATAAAATTATGAATAAAAAAATATTACTTATCTTTATTATAGCTATCATCGCCATATTTGTTATCCTATTTTTTGTAAATCAAAAACAAAATCCACAGGGATCACCTAATCTAGTAGAAACAACAATTAATACCGATGATGTAAGTGGTAAAGAAATAATGTTAGAGTATTTAAAAGGTCAATATGGCCAGGACGCATTGATCGCCTTTGAGTTTGTTAGTACAGAATGGATTAAGGGATACGTTAATGATTTAGTTTTCTATGCTAAATACTTCCAGGATGGATGACAAACAATATATGAGGGAAAAGAAGCAGACATCCCTTGTGAAGAATTTAAGAAATACAACATGCCATACGCTATGATTGATATGTGCTACACAAAATAAAATTTTAAAGAAAGGATTTGTCCTTTCTTTTAAATTGTGGTATTATCCAAGTAGACGTATAGATTTAGTAAATTAACATAAATGTACTTTTTGAAAGGAGTATGAGATGTTTAAAATAGGGTCATTTAATAATTTGATTTTAAATAATATGAACGATGAAGCCAAAACATCGTTCTTATTAAATCTTTTTTATAATTCTATTTATGGAGAAGAAAACTTGTTAGAAATTAGTGAAATAATAGCAATTTTAGAAGAAGAAAGTATGTCAATTGCGCCACCTAAATTTGCAAAGATAAATCTTTCTTATAAAGACGTCGTAGAAAGATTGTCAAAAAGATTATCTTTGCAATTTTTTGAAAAAAAAATTGCGCAAAACAGGGGCTTGACTCGTTTTTGGTTAAGTAACCCTGTATTTTTAAGAGATGCAGAGTTTGATGCTCTCTATGTTCTCCTCCTCGGGGAATATAGGGAGTTTATAAAAGACCTTTTCAAAAAGGCGTTAGAATAAATGAAACAATTAAGAAGCGCAATAACCTTGCGCTTCTTTCCTTTATATATATAAATATGATATATTTAATATATTATGAATTTAGATATTGAAAAAAAGTTTTGAAATCAATATGACTCAGTAGCTGGTCTAGATGAGGTAGGTAGAGGTCCTTTAGCTGGTCCTGTTGTTACAGCCTGTGTTGTTTTAAAAAAGAATCTTAAATTAACCCCAGAGTTTATTTCTTTAATTAAAGATTCAAAAAAAATTTCTGAAAAAAGAAGACAAGAAATTTTTAATTTAATTAAAGAAAATAAAGATATAGTATATACAATAGATATACAGTCCAATAAGATTATTGACACAGACAAGAACATTTTAAAAACAACCCTAAATTCTTTTAAAAATTGTATTTTTAAATTAAAAAATATACCAGATCTAGTATTAATTGATGGAAATCAAATTATTCCAGATATAGACATTTCTCAAAAATCAATTATACAAGGAGATAGTAAAGTTTTTTCAATTGCTTTAGCTTCTATTATAGCCAAAGTAACCAGAGATAATATTGTAATAAAATATGCTGATATTTATCCAGAATATGGATTTGAGAAACATAAGGGTTATGGGACAAAGCAACATATAGACGCCATTTTAAAATATGGAGTACAAGATGTCCATAGAAAGACATATGCCCCAATAAAAAACATATTAAAAAAGAATAAATTTTAATTTGTCCTTTTTTTAATTTTATGATATTTTAAATATAGAGTAGACATTAACATAATTTACTTTTGAAAGGAGTATGAAAAATGAGTAAAAAAGATCAAGATCCAGTTAAAGACCCAGAATGCCTGATGGAATTTTGGAAAGCCGTTAATTCTTCTCAAAAAAAAGATGATTCTACGGAAGAACACTTTAAAAATAAAAATGGAATCATCAAAGATGGAGAAGAGATAATATTCTATTATGGAGGTGAAAACAATGATTTTAACATAGCCTTCTTAAAGGAAGGAGTTATGAAGAATATCGATGGGGGATGGGATGTCGTGGATCAATATGATGCATATCATGCCTATCCAGATAG